>NZ_AP024154.1:5467500-5712500 GCF_015533855.1 Echinicola sp. 20G
ATGAAAAAAAGTTATTGTCCCATAGACACATTTATTAATGTTATTAAAGGAAAAAGAAAAGGTACAATAATATTGCACCTTGCTCAAAGTGAAAAACGTTATGGGGAGTTAAGTGCGCTATTACCAGACATCAGTGACCGAATGCTGTCAAAACAGTTAAAAGAGTTAGAAGTAGATGGTATTATTTACCGAACTGTATTTCCTGAAATACCTCCCAAGGTAATTTATAGTCTTACAAAAATGGGGAGAGAAATTCATCCAACCTTAAAGACAATGTTTAAATCAGGAATTCTCTTTGAAAAATGGATAGATGAAAACCTCCTTTTAAACCATTAATTGCAATAATTATATTGTAGTTATTTAATTTAGGATTGAAAATACTAGGTCAACCAATTCCTTTTAATTTAAGCTTTTGGACGTTTTTACAATTAAAGTCCAGTTTAAAAATCATCTATTTAAAATTAATTGCTTTAATCTAATACTATTTCCTCGCACTACTTTAACACTAAAGCGGCTCCATAAGCTGAACCCAGTGGAAAATCGGAAAATTCCAATTCACAATCATGCAGGTAGTGCCTCAGCAGTTCCATAAATACTTCGTTATGGACAAAACCGCCATCTATAAAAACTTTGTTAATCTTAGAGCTTCCTTTGGCTAATTTCAATGATGCCACCTGCAACAATGTCAATCCCCAAATCAAGTGGTGATATGCTTCCTCAAAGGAGTCAAAACCCTCAGGATTCCATTCATTTCCTCCAAAGAGTGATTTCACCAAGGGTGTTTCTGCAATATGCTTTGGGCAAAAAGTATTTGTGACGGCCCCATCTTTAATAGGCTGAAGAATGGACCTGTCCGCCTCGACATTCTTGTAATATTTTTCTGGCTTGTTATAATGCTTGTTGATTCTATCAATCTGGTAATTAAACTCATA
The DNA here is from genome assembly GCF_015533855.1 of Echinicola sp. 20G. Lineage (GTDB taxonomy): Bacteria > Bacteroidota > Bacteroidia > Cytophagales > Cyclobacteriaceae > Echinicola. Next base: position 5,468,433 of record NZ_AP024154.1, read on the forward strand.
GCCCATAAAAAAGCGGGACGCTTTCACCGGATTACCATCAATACTCAAAAAATTCAAGCAGTCGTTATCCAATTCCTCCATCGTCAATGGATCTTGGGTAAAAGGATTCAAAGATATACTCCATGTCCCTGTGGATATCAACAAAAAAGGCTCTTTGATCCTTACCAAATAGGAAGCCAAAGCAGAGGAGCTGTCATGGATTCCTACACCTACTTGCACCTCATGGCCGCAAAGCTCACTGGGGTAAGTCTGGCTTGTAGGTACAATTTCAGGCAAGACCCTGTCTATCCCTTCTTGCTTTACCCAATCATGATATTCCCTCTTCTGAAAGTCCCAAAGCCGCGTATGACAGCCTATGGATGTCGGCTCACTGACTGCTTTTCCAGTAAAGAGGTAACTCAGGTATTGTGGAAAATGCAAGGAAGATTTGATCTTTGAAAATAAATCAGGTTGGGTCTTTTTCAACCAATATAGCTGTAATCCAGAATTCAACATCCCCAAGGATGGGGAAGCAGTTTCCAAGCTATTGGTTTCTTCAGGATAACTTTGGTAAAACTCATCAATAATCACCTGAGGTACTTCTTTCAAATAATTATAAAGTGGTGTCAAAGGCTGACCATCTTCATCCAGGTGAACAAAAGTAGCCCCATAGGTAGAGAAGTTCACTCCTTTCAGTTCATAAGCTGAAGATTTGCAAATTCCATCTACTGTAGCTTTAATCCATTCGGTCAATACAGGCAAATCATCACATTCAAAACCATCTTCATCTTTGGTCAAAGGAATTTTGTAGTATTCCTGCTTGACCTCATTCATCTCTTCATCGAACAAGAAGAATTTCTTATTCGTTTTTCCTATGTCAAATATGGCTATTACCGGTAATGGCATCATGGGATCTAGTTAATTAAGCGAGAAATCCGGAATCATTTCAGTACACCTCAAATTAAAAGAGTCCACAAATTCGCCATTGTGGACAAGATTTCACGGATTTTATTTTATTAAATAATTTTTAAAGCAGGTAATTAAACAGTACCGGCAATCCTTATCTTTCTGCAGAGAACTTTGCTTCAAACCTATTAAACCCATTTTTTGAAAGAAAGGACTACCGGAATAACTTTATAATCTGTTAAGATAAATTATTCTATGTTTATTACATTGCTAACATCAAATATTCAATATTTTTAAATAAATGAAGGAAATAACTTCTTTCAAAGTCAAAATAAACCCGACAATTCAGTTCCCTTTTCAAAATGTCCAATTCTCTGAATCTATTAACTAAAGACGATTAAACTGATTGCCGGGATTTATTCTTTATGAGAATAACCTCTTAAATAGAGTTTACAGTCCTGTCGAAACTGTTTTAGCACCACGTGCTATAATCAATTCCTTACGGACATTCAATCTTCTATAAGTACCAATCGGATCCAAGGCTCCTCCAGCTTGTAACCTTGCCTCAGCCAGTAGTGGACGTACATCCGTTCTGTAAGCAGCCTGAAGAATTTCCTGTGCCAATGAAGGATCATTATTTTCCCTTGCTTCCTCTAAAGCCGCTCTATCCACCAACATGGCCTGAGCATAAGCAATTTTGATGGCCTCCAAAGACTGTAGCAAGTCCTCCAATGGATCTTTTAAATTATGGCTGGCATCAATCATCCAAGCTGGGTATGGATTATTAGAAGTGGGATCTTCCATGCCATCCACCAGTTCATTAAAGATCAAAAACAGCTGATAAGGCTTTAATGAACCTACAGTCACATCATCATCTCCATATTTGGAGTCGTTGAAGTGAAAGCCTCCCAACTTACCGACCATCATCAAGGTAGCGACAATCTGTTCAATATTGGTATTGGGCAAATGGTGTCCTAAATCCACCAAGCTAAAAGCCCTGTCACCCAACTTATCTGCCAACATGTGGGAAGATCCCCAATCCTGGATCACCGTAGAATAGAAATTTGGCTCGTATGGCTTGTATTCTACAAACATTTTCCAATCGGAAGGCATGCCCGCATAGATGGCCTGCAAAGACTCCAAAGTTCTTTGGAAAGCCTTTTTAAAGTTCAGCTGTCCTGGAAAAGAAGACCCATCTGCCAACCAAACGGTCAGTGATTTGGAACCTAAAGCTTCTCCATATTTCACCACCTCCAAATTATGGTCAATAGCCTGTTGACGAACGGCTTTGTCCACATGGCAAAGCGAACCAAACTTGTAGGACAGCTTTTGATCCGGCTGATCCTGAAAGGTATTGGAGTTAACCGCATCAAACAGTAGCCCATAACTGTCAGCCAATTGTTTGATGGCTTCCACATCTTCTGGAATATCCCAAGGAATATGTAATGAGATCGCCTCTGCAGACTGACTTAACTGGTGAAGCAGCCCAACATCTGCTATTTTGTCTTCCAAGGTTCCTGGCTCTCCGCCTCCGGAAAAGCGGCCAAACCGGGTTCCTCCAGTCCCTAAGGCCCAGCTAGGAATGGCCACCTGGAATTCTTTCAATTTACCGATTATACTATTTGCATCGATTTCTTTTCTCCCCAGTACTTTGGACAAATGATCAAGACTCTCCCGATGTTCCGAGAGAGTCTGGTCATTTACTTGATTTATTTTTTGTTGATCTAAACGCATAATTATCTTACAAAGGCAGCAGCTACACCACCATCCACATTGAGAATGTTACCTGTTGATTTGCTTAGGTCACCGCCTACAAAGGCGAATACACCGTTAGCAATATCGTCCACACCTATGATCTCGTTCAAGATCGTTCTTTTGGCATAGAAAGATGGTAATTCTTCTACTTTGATTCCATAGGCTTTGGCTCTTCCTGCAGCCCATTCACCTTCCCATATCTTACTTCCTTCGATCACAGCATCTGGATTCACCACGTTTACGCGGATTTTATCCTTGCCCAGTTCCGCTGCCAACAACCTGCTCATGTGGACTTGTGCAGCTTTAGCTGTTCCATAGCCTACATTGTTTGGCCCTGATACCAAGGCATTCTTACTGGCTATATTGATGATATCTCCACCCAGTTTTTGCTCTCTCATGATTTCCACGGCAGCTTTGGAAACGGCAAACTGGCCTTTCACCAAAATATCCTGAAGCAAATCCCAGTCTTTTTCTGAGGTCTGTTCGATCGGTTTGGAAATGGCCAATCCTGCACAGTTCACAATGATATCTACTCCGCCAAACTTCAGCGTTGCGGCTTTTAGTGCGGCAACAATATCATCACCTTTGGTCACGTCCATGATGGCTCCCGCTCCTACATCATTGGAATAAGTAGCTACTGCTTCATCCAGACGGTCTTGATTGATATCAGTGATAAATACACAGGCGCCTTCACTGGCCAATTTGTCGGCAATAGCCTTTCCGATACCGCCAGCACCACCAGTCACCAAAGCAATCTTTCTAGAAAGTGGCTGCTCTTTGGGCATTCTTTGAAGCTTTGCTTCTTCCAACAACCAATATTCAATATCAAAAGCTTCCTGCAAAGGCAATGAAACGTATTCAGATACCGCCTCAGCACCGCGCATCACATTGATGGCGTTGATATAAAACTCACTGGCCACCCGTGCAGTCTGTTTATTCTTTGCATAAGAGAACATACCCACACCAGGCCATAAAATAATTACCGGATTGGCATCTCTAATCGCAGGACTGTTGTCACGCTTGTGGTCTTCGTAATATTTGGTATAGTAAGCCCTGTACTCTTCAAAATCCTTGTCCAGTTTGGCTTTGATTTCCTCCGCATTGCTCAAGTCCACATCTGCTGGAAAATCCAATACCAAAGGTCTGATTTTAGTTCTAAGGAAGTGGTCTGGACAGCTGGTTCCCAATGGAGCTAACTTTTCCAGGTCATGACTGTTAGCAAACTGCAACACTCGCTCATCATCGGTAAAATGGCCCACCATTCTGTTATACCCTGAAGCCAAACCCCTCAATACTGGAGCGATCTTGGCCGCTTGGTCTTTCCTTGCTTCTGGCGCCAGCGATTCAATTTTCTGACCACCAAATACTGGACGGTCCTTGCCATAGTTTTCTTCCAGATAGATGGAAGCCTTATCGATTACCTCCAAGCTGTTGATGTAACATTCGTAAGCGGTATCCCCCCAAGTAAACAATCCATGTCCACCCAACATGATTCCTCGGATGCCAGGATTTTCATTCAAAGCTTTCTCCAATTGTAAAGCAAGGTCAAACCCCGGCTTCTGCCATGGCACCCAAGCAATCTGTCCTTCAAAAAGCTCTTGTGTAATCTTTTCACCATCCTTCGCTGCCGCAATGGCAATCGCCGCATCAGGGTGAAGGTGGTCAATATGTTTGAAAGGCAAAAAAGCGTGTAATGGGGTATCAATGGATGGTGCCTTTGAGTCCAAATCATAAATACAGTGATTGAAAAGACCTACCATCTCATCTTCAAACTCCAAACCTCTGTATACATTTTTCAGGGCATGCAATTTCTCCACATAAAGTCCTGCAAGTCCGCTCTTTTTCAAAGTCCCGATGTCACCACCAGAACCTTTTACCCACATCACTTCCGTTTCCTTTTTGGTCAAAGGATCTGTCTCCATGGTCTTGCAGCTGGTGTTTCCTCCACCATAGTTGGTTATCCGAAGGTCAGCACCCAAAATGTTTGACCGGTAGATCAAAAGGGCCACTTCATCTCCTTCTAGTTCCTGGGCCTTTTGGTCATCCCAGAGGTAATTCACATGCTTAAATGTTCTTTCTAATGTGCTCATTATATTAATTGCTTTATGTTATTATCCTATCATACTTTAATCAAAAGTATTGGTATGTAAGTTAATATGTATCCTGTTTCGTGTTGCGTTAATTTAATATCCTAGCATATTTTGATTTAACACGAATAACATCTTCTGCAGAAAAGGTAAATACCACAACCTATTAAATGACACATCATAATCGTAAAAAAGTAACTAAGGTAAATGAAACACCTCCTCAAGATTAATTGAAATTGGGCTATTATCAGCATTGGTTTCCATAAGTTCGCTCATATGGTCCCACCATTTCCTACATATGGCTGTTTTAGCAATAGACTCCCACTGCTCTTCGGAAGATATCTCTGCATATCCGAACAAATAATTGGTTTCCTTGTCATGAAAAATACTATAGTTGTTGACTCCATGGCTTTTTAACACCTGCTTTAATTCTTCCCAAATTGGATTATGTCTGCGTATATATTCTTCCAGTTGACCTGAATACAACTTCATTTTAAATGCTTTTCTAAACATATTTATTTAGTTTAATTGCCCACCAATCATGAGGATGAGGTTATTTTCTAAATGTCTTTGCTTTATTGGTTAATTCTTGGACCAATTGAGGATGAGCGGCACTGATTTCCCTTTGTTCATAGGGATCTTCAAAGATGTCAAAAAGCTCTATCTTTTCACCTGGCTTATTTTTCTCGTTAGGCACGATTAATTTATAGGGCTTCTGATAGACTATATTATAGAAAAGATCATCTTCAGTGGAATAAAAATCATGATCATAAATCTCACCATAAATATTTTCCCTATGCTCAATGGCCTGTTGGTCCAAGAAATTAATACCTTCCATTTCGTTTGGTTTATCAATATCCAACAAATTTAAAATGGTAGGAACAATATCAATACTGCTTACTAAAGAAGAGGTGTCCATAATTGGGGTAATTTGGCCTTTCCATTTGATCATGATAGGGGTTCTCATTCCCAAATCATAAGGAGCCCTTTTGGATACCTTGTCATAGCCGGAATCCCCCTCGTTCTGTACCCATCCATTGTCACAAACATAAACGAAAATAGTATTTTCCGTAAGCTCCTTTTGATCGATATAATCCATTAATTGTCCACATGTGCTGTCAAACCATTCGCACATGGCCCAGTATTTGGCAACATAGGTTGAAGAAGTTTTGCCAAGGTATTTTTGATACAAGCTATCCGGTGGGGTATGTGGCCCATGCGGCATCATCGGCGCATACCACAAGAAAAATGGCTTTTCTTTCTCTAGGGCATAATCGATATAGCTAAATACTGAATCCATACCATTTCTTCCAATCTTTAGCCCTTCATCTCCATGTCTTCCACCTCGAGTGATATCCCCATGGGTCATTCCCCGATCAAATCCGCCATTCTTAAAGTTGCCTATCCACCATTTACCTGCTTGAAATGATAGATATCCTTTAGGTTTTAACAAATCGGGCAAGGTTTCCAACTTTTCAAAATCATTGATTAATGGCTTAAAGTTTTCTCCTCTGACTTCCTTCCTTTTAGCAGGATTATCGGTAGGCAAAATTCTATCATTCCCCAATATACCGTTCTGTTTAGGATAAAGTCCCGTAATCAAAGAAGCCAGGGAAGGAGAACACAATGATGTCGGCACATAACCTCTGGTGAACGTACGGCCCTCTTCTGCCAACCTATCGATATTGGGCGTTTCAATTTGATCATGCCCCATAAAACTGTAGTCTGTCCAGGCTTGGTCATCGGATAATATTAATACGATATTTGGCAACTTCTGATCTGTCACTTGTTTCTGCTCAGCAGTAGCTTTCTTTTCATTACAGGATGCAAGGCTACCTAATACCGTCATTAAACTGAATAATGCTATGGCTCTTTTCATACTTGTTTTATTTATTAGTTAAGGATTGATCATCCTATGTTCGAGATTTAAAACCGTCTCCGCATAGTGTTCGGGAAATGCACTGCGAGAGGTCAACAATTTTTTATATATTAAAAAGCTGAAGGGCAGACATCAGTCCCCCCTCTTTAGCTCCTAGTCCCTTTAAGTATGAACTCCTGCGCAGATTGAACACCTTGTATATAGCAGGCGTGAGCGGGGTTTTGGCAGTAAGTGCCGTAGCAGCCTCTGTATTCCGGGATTGCCTGCCCCATTACAAAACCAGGTAAATCCCTATTCCATACTATAGTTAATTTGGTAAACTCCTGGTCCAACCTCAAAGTGGAGTGCATTTAGGGATTTCGAAATCTCCACGGTATAATTATCCTTTGCAAAACCACCGTTTACGAAAAGTCCACCTACATTGCTTATGGGCAGCTCTATTTTTGCGGCGGTATTAGGTGGAACAGTGGCATGCAGAGTAAATTCCTTTCCTATTATTTTCCAAGCACTTTTGACCTCTCCATAGATGGTATTTACAGAGGCAGCAGCTGAACTAAGTGGATCATGTGGAAAAGGAGCTATACTTATTTTTTTATAGCCTGCCTCCAATGGAGAAATACCGGCAATCCTTTCGTACATCCACTGGCCGATAGCCCCATAGGCATAATGGTTTAGGCTGTTCATTCGCTGAGGATTAAATCCATCTTCCTTGCTATAACTATTCCAGCGCTCCCAGATGGTGGTAGCTCCCTGATTAATGGAATAAAACCAAGAAGGATAGGTTTCATTGAATAGCAGTTGATACATTAATTCAGTTTCGCCTATTTCATCCAGCACTTTGGCCAATAAAGGTGTCCCTAAAAAACCTGTCCGAAGATGATCGTCTGCCTCATTGATCTTTGCCACTAAGTTCTTCCCTGCCTTTTCTTTTTTAGCTTCAGGCAATAGATCAAAAGCCAAGGCCAATAAATAGGTTGTCTGTGTGGGCATAACGCCAACAACCTGCCCATCGGAATCAAAGAATTGCTGATCAAATGCTTGGGCTACCTTCTGGTACAATTCCCAATATTCTTTGCTTTCATGGGTTTTTCCCAAAGTCTGCGCAGTCTGGGCAGTAAGTTTCGCAGAATAGGCAAAAAAAGCTGTCCCTATCAATGCTGGAGATGTATCACCTCTGTTATCACCTGTTTCTGGGAATGGCTGAAGCCAGTCAGCAAAGGAATTCATGTTTGAAATAAAACTTTCGGCATTCATTTGGTGATGAGCTACCCACTTTTTCATCATTTCATAATTATCCTCTAAGATGGATTTGTCTCCCGTATATCGGTACATTTCCCAAGGGATTATCGTGCATACATCTCCCCAGCCAGAACTTACCTTATTATTCTTAAGGACATCCGGAACTACAAAGGGAATTCCACCATTTTCATATTGAGATTCTCGGACACTTTGTAACCAACTGGCCCAAAAAGGATATACCTCAGCATTAAACAATGAGGTTGGGCCAAATACCTGTGCATCTCCCGTCCAGCCCAGTCGTTCATCACGCTGGGGACAATCGGTAGGTACGTCAAAGAAATTCCCCCTCAGCCCCCAAACGATATTACTTTGCAACTGATTAAGTTTTTCATGGGATGATGAAAAGCTTCCATTTGACTCAAAATCTGAATGTTGAACCACTCCCCGCACCCAATTTTTTGAAGGTGACTTGCTTTGGTCGAATCCGCTTAACTCGATAAATCGAAATCCATGAAAAGTGAATTTAGGCATCCAATCTATCACCCCCGATTCCTTGGCTATATAATAGTCTGTTGATAATGCTCCTCGATAATTTTCCGTATAAAAAGCCCCATCAGGACTGAGCATTTCAGCAAACCTAACCTTTAAGGTATCCCCCTTCTTCATAGGTACCTTAAGATGTGGCACTCCGACCATATTTTGACCTAAATCATAAACTGTTGTATTATCATTTGACTTTACTTCTTTGGGACTTAGGTAGATTTTTGGTTTTATGGAGTGGTGGCGTTTAGGTTCCAAACGGATCTTTGGATCAATAGCCTCTGACTCCACTTTGCTCCAAGTTTGATCATCATATCCATTTTTACTCCATTGACCTAGTTCATAATGGGCATCGTATACTTCCCCATCATAAATCTCGGCTGTTCTAATTGGTCCATTAGTGGTACCTTTCCAGCTCTCATCAGTGGTAATGACAGACTGAGACCCATCCTGGTGGACCACTTCAAGTTGGCACAGAACTTTGGGAGATGGAGTATCCTTCCAGAATGACCTTTCCCATCCTAATCTACCCGAATACCATCCTGCAGCCAATTCGACCCCAATGGTATTCTGTCCTTCCCTTATAGCATCTGCCACATCATACGTAAGGGTTTCTATACGTTCCGCATACGGGGTCCATCCTGGAGGCATAACATCATCACTAACATCTTGCCCGTTAATGCGAACATCAAACACCCCTTTGGCAGTTATATAAAGTCTCGCCCGAATAATATCAGTGGGCAGTTCAAAACTTTTTCGAAGATATTGTGGTCTATGAATAATATTATCCTTCGTCCCCAATACCTTCTCTTCGGCTGTAGGAAGGCCAATCCATTCCCCCTTCCAATCGGAATTTTTCAATAAGCCCAATTCAAAAGTATTGATATCGCTCCATCCTGTTGGTGAATCATCCTGGTTCCAATTCATCACCTGCCAAAATACTTTTTGTCTTGAACCCAATGGCGCTCCAGCATAGTCTATCCAAGCCGATTGTTCACTGGGAACTTTTTTGGAATCCCACAAATCTGCTTTATCCGGTAATAATTCTGGACTGCTGGCTACCAAAAGCCGGTAAGCACTCTGACTATTTATATCTTCAGCTACCGGAAGCTTCCAAGAAAAAGTAGGCTTGGGGTCATAAAAACCTAAAGGGTTAACAAAACCCTCCGAAACAGTCAAGCTACATGGTTCTGTCACCGATTCTTTTTTACAGGCAACAAAAACAGAGAGGATTAGCAACCCCCACAAAAAAATCTGTATATGCTTATTTACCATGGAAATGATCTTTATTCTTTTCAGACTTTATCTTATACCTATTGGCCTATCACCACTTCCCTCCACCTTGCTCCCTCCTAAGTTCCTTGGCCAAAATCACCTCAATTATTTAGATTCTCCTTTATTGATTAAATACACCATGACGGATATGAGGTTTAGAAATATGTAGGATACTGATTGACCCTAAATCAAATATATATGGAATTCCACTTTTATGTATCCTGTATTGGTCTAGGTGAATTTTGAGTTTACTAAAGAATTCAATAATAAATTTCTTAATTGAAAACATAAAAATGATATCAACTCTCTAAATCAATTTTTGCAAAACGTCGTGAATTCACTCCACCATTTTTTACAAGTAATTCATTCTATCCACGTGATTTTTAATAAAGTTTTATGGATAGTTGCTCCAACATCTTAAAAATGGATGTTGGAGCTAGGAGTGTTTAGCATACTTTTTCAAATTTCTGAAACATTAATTCAGGCATTCAACCAAGACTCAATAGACCGAACTGGCACATCCTAATTAGCTTTGCAATAAGACAATTGATAAGATCCAGACCCTAGGACCAATTCACTATTACTCTTAACAGCACCTTTATGCCTGTTCAGAAAATCATCTCCCTTTTCTCCATTTACTGTTAGTGTGGAGAATTCCTCCTCTGAAAGGATCACTTTAGCTTTGGTATTGAAAGGAACAGTTAAACTCATGCTAAAATTAACTCCTTCTACCTTCCAATTATTTCGAATCTCACCATATCTTGTGGGTATGGACACTTTTGTAAAAGTGATTTCTTCAGGGAATACCGGCTCAACCACAAATTCCTTATATCCTACGGCCTTATAAGAAGATTTTATACCTCCTAAGGATTCAAAAAAGTAAGCGGCAAACCCACTATGCATGGGATGGTTTAAGGAATTGGTCAAACCTGACATCTTATCCCATTCAAACTGCCGCTCTGGCCAGGTAGTGAAACCATAATTTAGAATATAGGCTTGACTTGGAAAAGTAGGCGTGGTCAGAATTTTATGGGCCAGATCTGCATGCCCATACCTACTCAACACAGTATAAATATACCTATTTCCATGTATTCCAGTGCTATGGTGTCCTCCTTTCCGGATCTCTATATCATAAACCAGCCCATTGACCACCAAAGCAATTTCTTTTTCTGGAACCATACCAAATTGCAGAGCCATGACCGTTGCGGTCTGGCTACCATACCATTTGTATTCCGTACCTGAAATACCCTCCAGAAACTGTGCATTAAATGCGTCTTTTAGTTCTTGTTGCTCATTAGCTAACTGTGCTTGGTAGACCATGTCCATATTTATCTTGGCAAACCTTTCCATAATCCCTAATACATCATAAAAATAAGCGTTTGCCGAAATCACCGGATGGCATTCCATGGCTCCGGGATTTAACCGTCTGTCCCAACGAGGAGGACACCAGTCCCCCATTCCGTTCTGTACCACCCCCTTGTCATCTTTGAAAGTCAGGTAATAATTGGTGAGTACTTTCATTTCTTCATAATATTCCCTGACCATCGCTGTATCTCCATAATAGACATAATTATACCATGGCAAATACATCGTGGCCACCCCCCAGTCCAACTTTGCAATGGAAGATGTCCTTTTTCCGGGTGCGATCATCGTTGGTACCTGAAAAGTTTTTTCTGGTTGGTTTTCACCTGGTACAGGACGCATTTGGGTTCTGATATCCTCCATGTACTTTTTGTAAAAGTTGTTCAGTTCATAATTGTACAATGCATATTCACAAAAGGCATGGGCATCCCCCAACCACCCACACTTTTCCCTGTGTGGACAATCTTCTGGGATACCATGGATATTGCCTTCAATTGTCCATTTACTTACTTCGTGCATTTTATTGAGCAATAAGTCAGAACTATTGAAATACCCTTTGTTTTCGATATCGGTGGCCACCATAACCCCTTGGATGGTCTCTGCATCTGGCTTACCCGAAAGTCCAGAAATTTGAACATACCGAAAGCCATGGTAGCTGAATTTAGGTTCCCAACTTTCCTTTCCCTCTCCCTTACAAATATATCTGTACAGCTGTTTCATACCATTTGCGCCACCTCCTGTAGAGCCCGGAAAAATCGCCGTACCATCTTGGGTCAATGACTCTGTAGCAATACTTTCGATAACGGTTCCCTCCTTTTCAGCAACTGAGAGCTTAATCCATCCGGCGATATTTTGACCGAAATCCACAATCCAGTCCCCTTTCTCTCCCTTAAAAATACGCTTGGGATCGAAGGTTCTCAGTTTTTTTATAGGGGGAATTTGTTGCGCACTAATGTTGGTCACTTTCGGGGATACTTCCTTAGCCTGAAGCCAAATGGAATCATCATACCCAACCTGAGACCAATCTCCTAGTTCATACCGGGCATCATACGTATCTCCTCCATAGATATTATCAAAGACAATTGGCCCTGTTGATTCTTTCCAGCTTTGGTCACTGCTCACCGTAGCAATACTCCCATCTAAATAGGTTATCTCCATTAGTAGCCGTACCGTAGGAGTACCAAATGACAGATCCCTTTCCGACTCTGGATCATTCTTCCATGAAATGTTTTGTCCATAAAAACCATTCCCCAATATGATCCCAACAGCATTATTGCCACGCCTCAACGCTTCGGTAATATCATAGGCCACATAATAAGCCTGCTTGTCGTAGTTGGAGGGGGCAGGATCCAGGACATGATCGCCCACTTTTTCCCCATTGATCAGTAATTCATAATATCCCAATCCACATATATAGGCGCGCGCTTCCTTAATGGCTTTTTTTGATTGAAATTCCTTTCTGAAATATCCGGCCGCGTGGCTTGTCACCTTGACGGGATCTTTCATAGCTCCTGTTTTATAATCCCTGAACCGATGGGGCGATTCTCTGGTGTCCTTGCTTAAGCCAATCCACTTTGATGATCCCCAATTACTGGAATCCACTAGTCCCATTTGGAAGTACTGGGTTGGTGACCAGCCTGTCACCTCGCCATTTTCGTCCCAGATACGTACTTTCCAATAATATTTTTGTTTGGGCTCCAAATTCCCCCCATCATATGTTATTCCAACGGATTTATTGGATAATATCTTGCCGGAACTCCAAAGGTCTCCATGATCATCGTTAAGTAATTCTTTATTTGAGGCCACAAGAATCTCGTATGCTGTCTGCTCCCTACCATAACCAGGAGCATTCATCACCCATGTGAAAGAAGGTGCTGTATCGATACAGATCGGATTGGTTTGGGAATTGCATGTAAGGTCCGAAAACTCCAATGTTTGTGCAGTAAGTAGCCAAGAAATACTGCAAAGAAAAAACAATATGAGCATTTTTATACTCTTCATAATTAAAGTCGTCTATTTAGGTTAATTGACTTAGGACAATTAATAAGGCCATTTACATTGAACGGTCCTGATTATTGGAGCATTTCCATAAAACCAGTAAGCCACGTTTCATACTACCGCAATTTTTTGAAGTGTAAAAAATGGCGTCCACCAATTACACTGGTAGACGCCCAAACCCAATTACCATCAATAATAAATGCAGAATTTTGACTTTGCAAAATAGCATTACCACTAATTAATAATTTGACCCTTAGAATACTCAGATCAATACGCACAGAAAGAAATCTTTAAAACCCTAAAAAAAGATTCCTTTACTTTGGTGTACTTATTTACCTTTCTTCCTTTGATTAAATTACTAAAACAATATTAACCAATAGAACAGGTATTTCTATCCTGCTTCATACTAGGTGTGCTCCTTACATACTGGTAGAATTCTAATAATAAAACTAACAAAGCCCTAAAAAAATCAAAGGCCATCGTCCTAGCGACGATGGCCTGTAATGCACAGATAGTGTTTGCTGATGACGGCTATTGATTAGTGAGTGTCACCCTCGCTCCACTAACATAAACTATTTCTGGATTGCTGACACTCCCGGGAAGGATACCATTGGCTCCTCCTTGAACATATGCACCCCAACGGCATACAGACTTCAGGTTGGCGCGGTCCCAAGTCCCTGTGGCCTTCTGTACGTTATCAATATATACCCTGTAGGTAAATCCGTCATCCGTAACCCGCAAATTAAAACTCTGCCCCACAGATTTTCCTGTAGATATCCTTTGGTTTTGCGCCCAGCTAACGCCTCTTTTTATAATATCAATGTCCCCAGAAGCTGTTACATGAAGGGCTACGCCCCAAGCAGGATCGAAACCGTTAGCTGCCGTAGCTTTTGATTGGAATATCTTAACATCTTTGGCTCCGTTATGGGCAGCGACATGATAACGTGCCGAAAAGGTCATCACCTTATTGTCATCTCGCCGAATGCCCAAATTGGGGGCATATGCCTCACTTCTGGCTGCTCCAACACGTGAACTTTGCCAATTCTCATCACCGGGAATTACCCTGAACACTTGGGTATTACCATCCTTTTGGTACCAGCGAGTACTCTCATTGGGATCAGTAACCTGTGAATTCAATGGATTATGCCACCTCATATCATTGTCCGACATTACCAAACGGGTTCCCGTACTGGTCGTTTCTATCGTGGAATTGGGAACATCTATGAAGGTCCCTCGGGTATCAATTGTGCCATTTGCTACCTTATTTCTAAGTGCTGTCTGTTCTGCAGAAGTAGTCGCCCTCGGCTCACTACCGATTAAATTGGTCCATGTAGGATTCCACCCCTTATAGGATGCGGTGGTGGTCGTTAACGTTTTCACGGTGTCATTTTCCTCTGGCAGGGAAGTTTCCTCTCCCACACAAGAAGTAAACAAATAAATGGTCGTTATGACAGCGACTCTACCTAGTAAATTACACGTCGTTTTTGTCATTTTTGGTTAGGTTATTTGGTTTATTTAAATTATAATTATTGGCTATAGTGTGTCCAGCAAACACTTCTAGTCATTATACATGGATAAAAAACACTTATGCTATTTATTTACCTAAAGAAATCTTCCTTTTGTATAATTTCCCCTAGAAAGTTTTAAGCACAGATATCCTAGTATATTTTTACGAGATTGGTTGGCGACTGTCCTTTATCACCCATCATCTCTCTCGTGGGCAATTGATGCCCATAACCTTCTGTGTATCCATCAAAAATTCAATTCATCAATACTCACCTCGCGCCTCCTTTAAACCAATTTTAACCAACTTAAATCCAAAAATCATCCTGTATCATACTAGGTTTAATTTTTCGTATATATATTTTCCTAATTAGATCATTTCCCAACTAAGTAGAAACCGAAAAATGCAAACCCAATCAGTATGCAGAGGATATAAGAAAAGGAATGTAGGGTAAATAACAATACGTACGTGAGGTAGAAGCGTAGATTGACTATTTATCAAAGAGGGCACAAGCTAGCCACGTTTAAAAGTAATTTCCTATCCCCACTAAAAATACAGATAGAACAATCACCAAAACACCACTAATAATGGTCCACTTGGTACTTTGGGCAACGCCGGACCATTCCTTGCGGTATATTCCCCATAAGTTTGCCGTAAGGATAATGGTGGACATATGAAGTATCCAAGAACTTGCTCCGTTGCCTAAGAGGCTCTCACCCATACCATATAAGAAGAACTGTAAAAACCAAATTGTACCTGCACAAGAGGAAAAAAGAAAATTCATAAGTATGGGAGCTTCCTTGTCAAGGTAATTTTTATAGGATTGATTTTTCACACTTAAATAAGTGGTCCATATCAAATTGGACAATAAGCCCCCCAAAAGTATCACTACAAACGTTACGTTATTTTGGTATAATGAGTTATAGCCTGTCAATACTGCCCTGTCTGCCATGATTTTACCAGCTTCTATGCCATAATTAAAAAATGAACTTAACACACCGGAAAGGATCGCTACAACCAATCCCCTGACAAGGTCAAATTCCCGAACGCCCTGTTTTTTCTTCTTATTGGACAGGTCACTATCCTTCATCATACCGGCCTTACCACAAATTGCTATCCCCGCTAAGCACATCAGTATCCCCAATAATATAAGTTGTCCTCCGGGATTAGCCATCATATCGGTAAACGAAACCTTACCTTCTGAAGGATAGACATTATAGTATAGAGAAGGAACAAGTGCCCCAAATGCTGCACTGAATCCCAAGACTACAGAATTCCCCAAAGACATTCCCAAATACCGTATTCCTAGACCATAGGACAATCCCCCAATTCCCCATAGAAACCCCATAATAAAGGTAAACCATAATACGTCAGGTGGGCTTTGCAGGATAATTTCAATGAAGCCAGGGACAGTCAACCAAGCAGCCATAGGTGGAAGAATAAGCCATGAGACCAATCCTCCTACCGTCCAATAGCTTTCCCAGGCCCACTTTTTCACTTTATTATAAGGCATGTAAAAACTCCCGGCAGCCACCCCCCCATTGTATGGAATAATACCCCTAAGATTCCCTGTAACATGTTTGTTAATTAAATTATGAAAAAAATATCCCTTCCACCAATGTAACCCACTATTTAGAGGTCAACAAACTTTCACCACTTCAAGGCCCAACAACCTCCCGAGTTTTTCGATTTTGTGAGCAATATGCCCTACCCCAATAGCACAATGGTGAGAGGGACCCTGTCTTGACCATTCATTCATAAATCCACGTGCTCCAATTGAAAAACGGTAGCGACTATTGGTATTTCCGATTTGCAGGACGGGACCTTTTACCGATTCTCCCTCAGCCACTAACAAAAAGACCTCCTCTTTTCCTTCCACCACTGATAATAAGGTCACCGGGCCATGTTGTACAGTCATCTGAATGGACAGGCCTTTTCCCGGCTTTCCATGATAAACGGGTAGTGGCACCAGTTGTACTTTTCCTTCTGCAATCGCAAAATGAGGAGGTCCATCATGACCAAGCATAACGATATCATCATTAAAATCCATCGCATAAAATTCAGAAAAAGAGCCCCCAGCCCCAAAGGCATCCATAATCTTCATTGCCTGTGCATTCTTTATCTCATATTCACCTGCAACTGGCACATTTTTACCTGTTAATAAGGTATTTCCGGGGATAACTGAGGTAACTATATTTTCATATTCATTACCTGATTTCCCCTCATAATAATAAGCTAAAGAGCCGAGTTTATGATTTTCCACAAGTTTATCAAGTGCGATTGAAGTTTTAGCAGCTCGAATTAATTCATTTCTTTCGCAAGCATCGACAACTTCAAAGGAGCTATAGAATTCTTTTATCTTGTCCTCAACTTCTGCATCACTGGCCTTATCACGGTATTCCTTTACCTCACATATTTCTACCACTTCTATATGCGTCCCGAATGCACTAGCCTGTTTAGTGAGGTCGGAATATACATCAAGCATACCACAGTAATAATGACCCAAAACGCCCAGGCGGTTATTGCGCATTACCGAAGCGACATTGGCCGCCTCAATCCATGCCTGCATCTCGTCCCAAACGGCTTGTTCTCCTAAGTAACCGGTAATAAATTCGTACCCAATTCCTGTACGGTTAAAAACATTGGCAATTTCAGGTACCGAACAAGCCTGACAATGCGCCAACCACTCTCCGGTCATCAAGCCCCGATCTCCCAATCGATTAAAATTTTCGTAATCTATGGCCGCTACGGGCTGAATATTCAAAATGACAATCGGACATTTTAGTTTTTGCACTACGGGCAATACAGTAGAAGACAGTGCGTACGTGGATACATATAAAAATAACATGTCCACATCTTTTTGCTTCAACAACCTCGCAGCTTTAGAAGCTTTCTCTGGACTGTCCACCAATCCCACATTGGCCACTTCTGCACCAAATTCTCCCATTTTATCTGCTATTTGTTTTTGGTAGCCCTCCAGCCTTTCCATCAATCCATCAAACTGATCCCAATAGGTATCCAAACCGATTCCAAATATTCCTACTTTTAGCATGTTTCTTTATTATTTTTAATTTGGCGTGTCTCTTAAGTTTTCTGTCAAAACCCAATGGTTCCGGTATTTTAAGGATTACCTAGACTCATGGAAAAATTTTAAATTCTGCAATTAGGGGAGCCTCTTTAGCCTCTTGAATATAGACCCTACATTTGGTGGATGTAACAGAGGCAAAATTATGCTGTTTATGGCTACCACAAGTAGTGCCGCTTACAATTTCCTTCCAGGATCCTTCCTCCCAATATTGGATTTTATAATCAGTAATAATATTTCCCAACTCATTAACCGCTACTTTGCTAAATGTTTGGGGCTTGATCCACGCGATTTCTAAATATTGATTACTTGGTTCCGCTGCCTGCCAGCTGGTTTCATCATTCTCATCATTAGCCTTAAAGGCCTCAAAGCCTGGAAGCTTTTCCGTTTCTATATACATGGAGGAAGCACTCATTCTTCCCAATAAAGAAAGGTTATCACTTTCGATGATCGGTTGAGGATAGGTAGTAGAGGGTAGCTCCTCCACAGTAAAGTCATATATTCCAGCTTCTACCTGGTAAACTAGATATTGACCAACAACATCATGTAATTCGGTACCTATAAAATGGATTCCTTCTGATTTTCCAGCCTGCACACCACTTTCTTTAACCTGATCTTTTTCCAGAGCAGGCAAGAAAACTTTTGCTGTGGTATTGACGGGGATCTCTATATGGAAATTAGCCTTTCCGTCTTGTTTGGACCAGTTAACCATTACCTTGCCATACAGTGATTTATACTCGGTATTGGCAAAGGTCAAATCACCCACTAAGGCTGGTTTAATAAGCATACTTTTCATTCCGGGACGATCGGGGTCAGTCCTAATGCCCCCAAAACCCTTGATAAAATACCCACCTATTCCCGTATAGCAAGTGTGTATTTTACTTACCCCTACCGAGGACCATCGCTCAGGCCAAACCGTTTCCCCTTGTTCCAGAAAATAACCATAACTCGGATGATGTTTATCTTGAAGTAATTCGTAGATCAGGTCCATTCGTTCTCCGTACTCCGTAAAATACCGGGTATATAAAGCCTGTCCGGAACTTCCAGTATCATAATAGGGAAATTTATACAAGACATTATCAACCAGATTAGCATATACTTTTTTCTTTTCAGCATCGGGAGTGACTCCAGCCAATAAAGCAAATGCCTGATTGACTTGTTGGCCATTCCCATATTTTCCGGTCTCAGGGTTATAAGAGAGTTTATGCGTAGATTCCCGCTGAACTTTTAACCTATCGGTGTATAAGTTAACATCTTCAGTTTTCCCTAATGCCTCGGCAATTTTTATCGCATTATCCAACATAAAGGCATATACACAATTGTTGAAGTGAACAGCCTCAGGAGAATTACTGCTGGACCAAAAATTTCCCCGTGGCGTGCACCAATCCCCTAATCCAGGAAAAGCCCGTGCCCCCTGTTCCCCAACCTTAAGTGCTCCTCCGGTGGCATAATTGGAATGTTGAAACAACCATTCCATCCACCTTTGCATAGATTGATAGTTTTCCTCCAATACTTTTGAATCACCATACATTCGAAAAGTTTCCCAAACCGTAATAGGGTTGTTGGCTTTCCACATCAAGAAAGGCCTATCCTGCTCATTGATCACAGCACGTATTCCTCCATCTGGCAGCTGAGCATCCCTCATATACTGATTATACTGGTCCATATATGCGCCACTTTCAAAATTCGGCAGAGCATCACCATACATGGCTGCAACCGTTACCTCTCCCCAACCACGCCTTTCCCTGTGCGGGCAATCCATCAAAATACCATCCAGTGTATTAGCCAAATAGGTGTCCAAATTGACTTTATAAATTTGATTCAAAAGTTTACTGGATGATTCAAACTTACTTATCCGTTTGCGGTCATTGGTAATAACGTATCCTTTGATGTCGGAGAGCTCAGGTTTGTAGTCTAAACCGTAAACAGTTATCCAACGACCTCCGGCAACATTAAAGCGATTGGAAAAAGTCCCTTCACCGGTGGTGTTATAGATGTATTTGCTTTTCTGGTTCCAGTTCATGGTTTTACCAATCTGATCGCTGATTTCAAACAACACGGAATCACCTTCCTTCCCACTATGTAAATCCATTTCAAAAAAACCAGTATAGTTTCTTCCCATGTCGATCCTATAGGTACTATCACTACTCTTGGTGACCGCAACAGGAACCACTTCTTCGTATTTCACCTGTGGTTCGACCATTTGAGCACTCAAAACGGCTGTAACCTTTCCGGTGGGTCGGACTTTTTGGGACAAAGGCACATCCTCAATAATGGTCAAGGACTTATCAGGTTCTTCTCCTTCCACATTATAGATACTTGCATTTTGCCAATCACTGTCATCATACCCTGCTGTATTCCAATTGGGTTCCTTTTTCCGATCATCTATTGTTTCACCTCCAAAATTCAAAATATCCCAATCACCATAATAACCGCTGTTACTTCTTTTACATTTCCATGTTTCATCTGTAGCTAAAGAAACTTTCCCTTCTCTAGTCTGTATCTCTACCTGTGCTTTAAAAATAAACGGGGGATTTTTGTACTCTTTTATCCTTTGCCAACGAGCCCATCCGGCAGCGTGCCAAATGGCAATGACATTGTCACCCTCATGAAGTAATTCTGAAATATCGTAAGTGAGGTATGGAATCCGCTTCTTCATATAGGACAATACCGGATTCATCACTTGATCAGTTACTTTTTGACCATTAACATACAACTCGTGATATCCAAATGAACCCACAAATACATGGGCCGAGCCTACCTCCTGTGAAAGCGTAAAGTTTTTTCTGTACCAATTGTGGTCTGTAGTATTTTGATCACTTTTGTATATCCAATCCCCTTTCCAATCTTCTGGATTTAAAAGCCCCATGGTAAAGGTCCCTGGATCACTCCAGTCTGTCGCTTCACCGTGCATATCCCAAATCTTCACCTTCCAATAATACTCCTTACCTGAACTCAGTTTTTTCCCTTGATAAGTCACATTAACGGATTGTGGCCCCTCCATTTTTCCGGAATCCCATAGATCTCCGTTATTATTGCTTAAATCTTCCAAACTACTTGAGACAAGCACCTGAAAGGCTGTTTGTTTTTGCCCTCTTGCCTTCTGCTGATCTAGCATTTTCCAGCTTTATCTTGGAGCAGTATTATCTATCCCCAAGGGATCAGTTCTATATTCACATCTTAAGTCTGAAAGCACAACGGTAGATTCCGCATAGCAGCTGGATATCACCAGCAGCATTAATACTGAAATCAATTGTAATCTTTTTAACATTTTGGGCTTCTTGTAATGATTTTCCATTTTCTAACAGTTTAGGAAAGCATTTTTTGATTTAAAATATCCACTATTCATAATTACTTAATAAACAATAGTAGTAGAAAATAATAATTTACTTTCAATAATTTTTCATACTATTGAAGCATAAAATACTGTAATACTACAGTTATCTAATAACAAAAATCAATATTTAACCTAACTGTCTCAATTGACAATCTGACTTTATAATTGCACAAATTGATATGAAAAGTAATCAGTATAGAAAATATTTGATGATTTTCGAGCAGGATAAACATTGGGGATTTTGGATAAATGACCTTGGTAGTACGAAAATCAAAAAAAACGAGGCATATCCCTCAAAAGGACATCCAGGAAGCTATATGTTTACCTGGCAAAACGGAAGGGTACTGAATGAATTTCACTTTGTGTTAATCACAGATGGGGAGGGGGTCTTTGAGAGTAAAGAAACCGGTAGAAAAAAAATCGTCAACGGAGATGGATTTTTATTGTTTCCGGGAGTTTGGCACAGATACATGCCCTTAAAAAAAACGGGATGGACAGAAAGATGGGTGGGATTCTCGGGCCCCATTGCAACGCAATTCATGTCAAATGGTTTCTTTGCCCCTAAAAATGCCATCATTCCCGGATGTGGCAGAGAAACCGTTCTCAATTATTTTGATTCTTTATTTCATTTATTCAATAATGAACCATTTGGATTTCAAAGAATAGCTTCAGGACTCTGCATACAGCTTTTAGCAGAAATCAATAATATACAATTAAGCAGCAATCAGGACCACACTATCAATTCAATGGTTTCCCACACCAAATATTTAATGTATGAAAAAATCAACGAATCCATTGATCTGGAGAAAATCGCCTCAGGCTTAGGGGTCAGCTATTCAAAATTCAGGGTTGATTTCAAAACGCAAACCGGCACCTCTCCTTTACAGTACTATCTCCACTTAAAAATAGAAAAAGCAAAAGAAACCTTACTAAGAACAAAGATGAGCCAAAAGGAAATTGCTTACGCATTGGGTTTTGAATCTGATTATTACTTCAACCGCTTATTCAAACAAAAAACGGGTCTTTCCCCTGGTCAGTTTAGAAAAAAGTTTCTGCCCTCCTCCCCATAAACCCGAATTTTAAGACTTGTAAAAAAGTAAAGTAAAACAGCTAGCTTTTGAACCCTAGTTTGATTTACAAGGCCTGAATTTGGGAGCTAAAACGTCATTGACAACGCAGTGAAGCCCCTCTCCCGGAGGGCAGACAATTTCCTTCCATGAAAACTAGACTGCCGCGTCGTACCTCCTACCATTGACAGGGATTGCTTAATGTGTCAACCTGAGCCCTTCGACTTAGCTCAGGATAAATTTAAGTCGAAGCCCTAAGACAAACCCTTCGACTCTACCTTGTGGTTAAACAGGTCTGCTCAGGGTGACTCCGTATAAATATTGTCAACTGTCATTCAGCTCCCTTATATTTGAGAAAATTTTGACCTCTCGCAGTGACGCTTCCTTTCAATAGTAACCCTTTTGTGCTTGAGCAAGTGTGGGAGAAGGGTGCAGCCCGTCTCCCGACTGCCTTGACGGTAGTCAGGGAGGGCAGGCAATCTCCCTATGATGAGATTCCGATCCGCCTAAGGGAGATCGGAATGACTTCTTTAAAACTTGAACTGAGATTATGACATAATTTAGATAGAAATATTCTTAAAGGTCTATTTTCACTTTTTTCCAAACCTTGGAATGTAGCTAAACTTCAATATTCATAGCTGCTACTCTTTTCAAACGCTCTTCATTCAGTTTTAAACCAAAGCCTGGAGCAAGTTTTAAGCTATAATACCCATTGGTTTCTTTGGTAGTTGCTGCGCTAATAACGCAATCCAGATAGTCATTTTTTTTTGCCATTGATCTATCCTTACTTTTTTTTAACTAAACATAGTTGATTGTTATCAAAATCATTTCTTAGTAAGCTTTGTGGGCACTAATACCACAGGCCCTATCAGGCCAGCCGGAATAAGCTCATCCCCCTTCCTGTAAAAGTCAGTAATGGTAAATGTAGAGCGCTGCTTTAATGGTGCCGGTTCATTATTTAAAAACCAACTAGGCATGGTCTCGGCTTGTCTATCAAATCCTGTTTCATTCGGGTAGTTTTCATCCCCGATCAGGCGGTTGGTCCACTGGTTGGTCACTTCGATCTGTATCTTGTTTTTACCTTTTCTCAGCACATTGGAAATATCCAAACGGTAAGGACTCATCCATAAAACACCCAGGTCCTGATCATTAATGATGACCCGCACAGCCACATTTACCTCACCTAAGTCGAGAGTGATGCGATGATCCTCGTCGAGCATCTTTTTATCCACAAAAAACTCATTTTCATAAATAGCTGTACCCGAATAATATTTTACCTCCTCCGATTCGTGGCTTGTCCAATCTATCAGTTCTGAGAAATAATAGGTTTTTTGCCCTTTTTTGATTTCAGGAAAAGTAAGCCTCCAATCTCCGTTCACCCGAAGCGGCAAATACCCCATTTCTTTTTCTTGCTGGAGTTTGTTATCGTCGGTTACTATGTAGTTTCCGTTTTTCGATTCTTCTCCTGAAATCCTAGGCACACCATCTGATGAGGATCGAAAAACCACAAATACGGACTCTTCAGCTTCCAGGTCGATCCATACCTTAGTTAGACCATTTGTATGGGCAAACTGTGCCGTTTTTATCAGCTCCCCGTTCATTGGTTTCCAAAGTTCTGGGAGCTTTCCATCTACCCTGAAATTGCATTCAAAGTGCTGGGGAACAGCATCGGGATTAAAGAAGAAATAGAGGTCCTGTTCCTCATTTATCTTGCGATGAATAAAAGAAATATCCTCCCTGCCTTCTACCTGAAAATCTGCTTTTAACATTTCGGCCTGCATCATGGCCTTCCAGCTAAACCCTGCATAAACGTTTTTCTGTTTCAGCATGGCAGTTTTTAGCTGCTCAAAAGTGGCTAAATCAGTATCTGTGTTTAAATAGCCTGCTGGTTTTTCTGGCATTTCCCCAATAATTGGAATACCCGCCTGAGCTAATTCATTGAGTCGTTTGAGACTATTTAAGGACAATTTTTGACAGTTTTTCATTACCAAGGCTTTGTATTGTGTACCTTCTGGCAGCACTAACTTTTTATCCGCAATTTCAATTCGGTTTAGCAACACATCGGCATTCACGCAATCGAAATTACTCCCTGCAGGTAAAGCTGGCTCAAAATCTTTGCGCAAATATACCGAGTTGGGTGAACCATCGCCAATAAACACCAGGAAATCGGCCACCGGCACACCTTGGCGCAGCATATATTGTCCCCGCATGATGTATTTAAACCAAGCAGCCCCGGCATTATCCCACCAGGTTTGTACACGGTCAAAATTAAATCCCCAACGCCCCATGGTCATGCCGGGGGCCACATTAGGATTGGCCTGGTGGGCAAAGCGGTGAAACATAAATTCATTGATGCCACGCACCCAGGCCAGGTCTCCCGAGGTTTTGGCCATTCCGGGATGGCCCTTCCAGTTGATCTGGGGATTGGAGGTAAAGGATTCAGCAGAAGTAACGTTCTTACCATAGATGTGTGAAGCTGAAACAGCGGATTGGACCATGGTCATTTCACGATCCATCCAAAACTCGCCCATATTTATATCTGCCTTTCCGCCCACATCCAAATCGTTTACAGGACCAAAACCATAGGGTTCTATGTAGCTTTTAATCCCATCGGCAGTACACAATTCGGCAAAATACCCGAAGTAGTTTTCCGTCATCAGGTCACAGTTCAACTGACGTACATCCCATAGCAATGCATCCGATGCTTCAGCACTTTTGACAAAACGTCCCGCATATAAGGGCAAAAAGTCAATAATATCATAGCCATATTCTTCTTTAAAAAACTGGGCATAACCGTCTGTCCAGTTTTGCCCACCCATTTCGTAGCTATCAATTTCGATATATTGCATCGCATTAGGAGCTATATCTCGGGTGTTTTCAATCACTTTTTTGGAAAATGCATCGTAATGCGCTTTAAAAGCCTCCCGGTTAAATTTATCACACTCCAATCCACGACCAGAATCGGTAGCAGGATTATTAAAGGCCCCCGTAGAGGTATAGCCAAATCGGAGTATGGTCCAATTGCCTTCGGGTAAAGATGCCTTCAAAGTACCATCTTCCTGCAACTTATCACTGAGGTTAATAATTTGGTCTTTAGCAATAATCATATCAGCTGTTGGCTCTCCAATAGGCGTCATCGCATGATCCTCCGTACGTCCCATGCTGATGCACCCCATTACGTTATGTATCCACTGGGTAGAAAGTAGTTTGGCTTCATGAAATGACATGGTTTGGTCAAAAGTAATCCTAAAGTACTTTGCACTTACCGGTTCAAAGCTATCATTAATTGTCCACTCTCGCTTTCCTGTTCGTACCGTATATAATTGACGCACATCGGTAAAATCAAGGCCGTTATCAGAGACCTGCAGCGTTGCCACCGGATCGCGTTGGTTACAGACCATCAAGACTGAACGTATGGTCTTCTTCTCCGGGTAGGTATATTGAATCCAAGGCAATGATTTTCCTTGCTTTTGGAGAACCGTACGATCATCTAAACGGTTATTCATTAAACCTGTAACCTCAAGGTTTGCATCGGAAGCGGTAATCTCGGGTTTGTTTTGAGCATCATCCATTTCTGAGGGTAAGGCGGGATAAGCTACTACAGCTACATCACGGTAATAATCTTCTCGCATAGTAGGTTGTGGTAGCTCAATGGAAATATCCCCACCTGTGGTTTGTAGCTCACTCCACGCTACCATTTTCATACTTTGCTCCGGTGTAATCCAAGGTCCACCGCTCGAGGACCATCCATCGCAGTTGTGCACCCCAAAGCTCAAACCCAAGCGCTCACATTCGGCTGCTGCATGTTTCAGCATATCGTGGTGCTCAGGTGAATTGTACTTGATAAGGCCATCGGGGATTTTTTGATCTATATTGAAGAGTAATATCCCACCTATACCTACACGTTCCATCGCTTCAAGGTCTTTGGTTAGTCCTGCTTTGCTCATATTACCATCCATAGCATGCATCCATGTACGGGGCTTTACTGAAGCTGGCGGGTTTTTGAAGTTTTTTTCTAAATGATCTACCTCATTAAATTGGGCAAAAGAAGCCGATAGGCTAAAAAACCAGACTACGATTAATACAATTGTTTTTTTCATATGTATTTTTTTCAATGGCAGGAAAAAGCCTTGTTATCTCCTCTCCCTGGTACAAAAAACAATTCTTTATTATTAACTTATTACTTATAAATGGCTGTCAGCTCCCATTGTCCTGCTCCTACCTTAAAATTGAGATGCGAAGCATTTTCATGATCAAATGACACACCTTTTAAAGCCTTAATAGTTTTTCCATTCTTCCACACCAACTTGGCATTCACTTTCACCATGAAAATTTCTTTTTCAGTCTTTGGAATACCGACAATTGCAGTGGTTTCATCAGGAGAATTCAGTTGTAACTGATAGGTATTATTTCGCGACTCAATGCTTAGGGCAATATTTCCTTTTACGGTTGGAATTGTTTTCTCCAAACTTGAAAAATGAAGTAATGTAGGCATAATCTTATATTCGCTCCAGGCTACTTTGGTAGGTTCCACCCCGGCGATATACTTGGACAAGATAGTATTGGGTGCATTCCAGGCATGATTGTAACTTCCGCCATTGGGAAACTTCTCGTACAACGTTGACATAGATGCATCATCCACCTGACTTTGATACCGCTCCCTCATTCTTTCGAGTGACTCCTTATGTCTTCCGGCGATACACATGGCTTCTTCTACTATCCATTCGAAGTGCGGACTTGAAAAGTGGTTTTGAGTAAGCACATTCTTAACAATCTGATCATAAAACTCAGGATTTGCAATTCCTGAAACTATGGCGATGGCGTTGGCCCTGTCATCTTTAAATCTGCCCTCATTACTACTATAATAACCATCCTTCCAAAAGGCTTTTTCATAAGCCGGTCTCATGGTAGCCATTCGTTTATTATACCAGTCTATGTGCTCTTCATTACCTAAAGCTTCAGCCATTTTCTTGGCTTCCTTCAAGGCCAGGTAGTAAAATGCCATCTGAATGGGAGCTTTATCGATGGTATTTTCAACACCCCAATCCAACCAGTCCCATGTATCTGGGCTTTTTCCTCTTCGATACTCCGGTAAGCCATTTTCCTGCATGGGGAATAAATCCAAATAGGCAAAAAGATAGGGATATGCAATTTTCAATGTTTCCTTGTCTCCGGTGTTCAAATAGTAAGGCCATACCACCTGGGCAATAAATTGTAAGCTTTGGGTCACCAATTCACGGACCCGTAATGGCCCCAAGGCTCCAATTACCCCGTCTTCGCTGAAATCAACCGTTTGTAATATGGCTTTTTTAAGCAATTTGCGCCCGGCCTCATCCATTGAGTAGAACAGGTACCCTGTTTGGTCGGCTACATCGCCTATCCACAGAGCCCTTTCCCTATCCGGACAATCCATAAAATTATCACGGGCACAAACAAAGAGGGTATTATTGCCCATCCACCAGAGGCGTTGGTAAAAAGGATCGTCAATCTCAAATTTCCCGGCCATTTCACCTACACTCATCCATCGGTATTTTAAGGCCTTTACTTTTACTCCTTCCGGAATGGTATATATCACTTCGTGTCCGTTCATCCACGAAAAACTTTCAAATGCCTGTTCTCCCTCTTTGGTGATATATGTGGCGTTAATTTTATTTAACCTATTATCGGTAGTAACAAAAATGGTATCTCCTGCATCAGCTTCAATTTCCAGGTACGGAGTAATCTGCTTGTTAAAAGGGAGTTGGCACTTTACCGTTTGCCCCTTGCTTACGAATGGCAGTTCGAGTTGAGCATGATTTTCATAATTCTTTAAACCATGGTTTACTAATAATGGTACAAAATTTTCCTCCGGCAAATACCAGGGGGCATCCCCAGCACTGCCCTTTTCCACGGCCAAAGGCCAGTTGCTGTCGTTATACCCCTCGGTGTACCAGGCATCGTCCGACCAATCGTTCAACGCTTTTTGCGCATCGTATTTGACACTATATTGAATTAAATTTTTGCTGGCGGGATCCATGTTATTATCGTATCCCGGATGCTGCATGGCTTTCCAGGATGCATCTGATACTACCGTATGATCGCCCCACTCAGCGATAAAGAGCAAACCGCCTTTTTTACTGTCAATATGGGTTCCTTTATGGGTTTCTCTTCCCCAATACCAAGCCAGCACAGCGATGGTATTTTCACCTTCTTGAAGGTAGGGTTGGATATCCACTGTTTGATACCAGGAGTTAGCTGGTGTGATGTTATTTTCCCTTTCCCAATCTCCGACAGGGCTGGGCCCTCGGGACAATCCTCCTTCAAAAAGTACCATTTCCCCATTTATCCACAACCAAAACTTACTGTCTACAGCAATTCGCGCCTCAACTTTTTCTGGGACTTCATCCAAGGTAACAGTTTTTCTAAAAGCTATCCAAGTATTGGACGGCCCATCCTCCTTTTGCCATATCCATTGGGCATTGCCCCAACTTTTGGCATGGACATTTGAGAATAAAAACAATATTAAAAATGCAGCTAACAAGTGTTTTATCTTTCCAAATCTA
The DNA here is from genome assembly GCF_015533855.1 of Echinicola sp. 20G. GTDB lineage: Bacteria > Bacteroidota > Bacteroidia > Cytophagales > Cyclobacteriaceae > Echinicola. The sequence continues at coordinate 5,496,988 of NZ_AP024154.1, forward strand.
TTCATCATAACTTTTATTGTCATTGATATTTATCCAGGCTCCTACGGTCGCCGATCATCTATTATTTTTTTTTACAGGTAACGCACATTATCCTTCCTCCTGCTTCCACAAGAAAAGGATAACCAAGGATAGAACCAGTTTTGGGCTTTCCAATTACTGTACTACCATCCAGTTCCATGAGGATGTTTCCCCCGCAACGGGAGATTCATCGGTAACATTCTCCTGAGCTTTTATTACCACTTCAATTTTATTCCTTTTTTGGGGAATGCATTGTCAGGCATCTCACTGACATCCCTGTAATACACAAAGGTCCAAATACCCTTGAACGAAGTCACATCGTCCGTGCTATCTTCATGAAAATAATGTAGCTGATAGTGGTTCTCTGTTGATTTGGGTGACAGCCTGATTTCCCAATCGTTGGTATAGCCTTGGATTTTATCCCAAAAAACAGCTAAACTAAACCTATCAAAATACACTTTGAGTGATTTTACTCTAAATATTCAGGGTTCAGTTTATTGGGTAGTGGAGCATTTGTATCCTTCCACCAATCCTTTAAATCCATTAAAAGTTCTTCTGCCTTTTTGGGGTTAGCTTTTGCTAGATTGTTGCGTTCCCCAATATCTTCAGACAAGTTGTATAATTCTATCCCATGATCCTCAAAATAATAATGCAGTTTCCAATTTCCTTTTCTAATTACAGAACCAGGTCTTGTTCGAAACAAAGGGTCTCTGTTTTCATTGTCAGATCTATTATAGGCTTCTAAATATATTGGGAAATGCCAAAATAAAGGGCGTTCTAATAATTCTGCTTTCCCTTCTAAAACTAACGATAAATTATCACCATCTAAAGACAAGTTAGAATTATTAATTCCGGCATATTCTAGAACTGTTGGAAAGATATCTAGGTTCGTTATTGGCGCATCACTTTTAGTATTGGCTTTTATCTTATCCTTAAAAACAAAGAAAAATGGTCCCCTGATTCCTCCTTCATAATAACTTCCTTTTCCTGCCCGCAATGGTTTTTGTTTAGTTAGCCCGTACAAGCCCCCATTATCTGAAGTAAAAACAATCAAGGTATTATCAAAAATTTGTTTTTCTTTTAGTTTATCAATAAGCAGACCAATGTTTCTGTCCAAATTATCCACCATAGAGGCATATTCTGGATTTCCCTGACCATTCCATGGCGCCTTTTTTTCATATTTAGGTAAAAGACTATTTACGGGCATTATGGGCACATGAACAGCATAAGGTGAGTAGTTTAGAAAAAATGGTTTTCTCACGGAATCAATAAACGATAATGTTTTTTCCATTATCAAATCAGTTAAATACGTATTATTCCCTTTTTCAATATTAACATTTTGATAAGGTGGCTCATAACTTTTTGGCATCCCATTGTGGCCACCTCCAATATTTATATCAAAACCATACTCTAAAGGATTGTCACTCAAATGCCATTTACCTGCATGGCAATTAACATATCCATTATCATGCAGTACCTCAGGCAAAATAGTATGGTCATTTGAGAGTGTATGTGTGTTTTCTGTTGGAATTAATTTTCTGTTTTCTGATTTCCCACGTGTGGAAGGGCTAACGGTATAGATGCCATGACGCGGTGTCCATTGTCCAGTCATAAGGCAGGCTCTACTGGGGGCACAATTTGAGGCAGCAGCATATCCATTTGTAAATACCATACCTAAACCGGAAAGATAATCTATGTTTGGAGTTTCATAGTATTCGCTTCCCATAAAACCTACATCTTTCCAGCCCAAATCGTCAACATTTATAATAATGATATTGGGAACGGTAAAATCTTGTTTTTTGTCACATGAGCCATATAACAGTAGCATAAAAACTACCGATATCATTCGTGCTATTTTGTAAAGGTTACTCATAAATATTCCTTTTTTATTTATTCTATAGTATTCTCTATATTTTAATCACAGATTGTTACTAATAATATGTTACTGCTTCTATATCCATCGGCCTTAATAACCCGGAAGATTGCAACGGACTTTCCGGTGTGATTTTATCTGTAACTATCCAGGTATATTTTTCATCTTTTACCCGTGATTTATCCCCTATTAAATGGTTTCTCCAAAGGTTGACCACTTCAATTCCAGCTTATTTTCTCCAGCTTTTATGGCTTCGGTAATCTTTAGGCGGTAAGGCGCCATCCAAATACCTCCCTCGTTATTGATTAGCAATAACAAACAACGATTTCACAGCTTCTAACTGAAGTGGAATGCGGGTATAAGTCTCTCCATTTCTTTTTTCAAATGAAGATGTCAAGTTTCTATTGATTGAACCCGTATGTGGATTCCATATTTCAGGTGCTAGCTCACCACGAAGTAATACATCAGTTGTAATGGTTTCGTTACTGGAATTGGTAAAAAAGTAAATATGTCGACCACCATTAACCTTATGGACATAATTAAATTTACCCATATCGGTTTTTAAAACCGGATTTTCCTCAAAAGTCACATCCGCTGCATCACTGTGTTTGTCCAAGATTACCTCCAGCTTAGATGCATCGGGATTTGGAATAAATAGCGCCTTGCCTCCTGTTGCATTTTGGGATTTTATTGTTTCACTCAACTCACCTTGCCGGGTCGGATCCAAACCAAAAATCTCCTTGACCAGTGATATCACCTGGTCATCATTTCCAATAGTGGCCGACTTAAACGGCAACATGGTAGTAGCGATAAGTGTCCCGCCATTATCATAAAATTGCTTCACTTTTTTAAGCGTAGCATATGTAATCACTTTGCTTCCGGTAAGAATAAGCGTATGGTATGCTTGGTGGTTTTCGTCGTTGTTCAATTTTATTTTACCCTCCTCAATCGTGTACTTTTCATCAAGGAGCAGTTCTGGATGGACAAAGGTAAAATCACGACGGATATCATTGGTCAGCCATCCACTGACGGTTTGGTAATCGGTTTCAGGAGCTACGTAAAACCCTTGGCGTATACTGTCAGGATTATCAAAACGGAACCATCCTGCCAAGCCCTCAAATGGATAAAGTACGGCAATCTCGCTAACCCGTCTTCCGCCTCTAAGTAACATACTGGCACGCCCTACAAAATTGGAGTAAGCAGGAAGTGCAGGAGCCAATTTCTCACTATATGGCGAAACCAATGGTGGTATGTAAACTTTCTCAGGATTATACCACATGCCGTGAGGAATGACCATATTGACACCTCGTGCAAATAAATCCATCATGGCTCTATACAGCATCAATGAGTCAAATGAGTTCTCTTTGTAAGCTCCATAAATTTCTGTGGCCACTAATGGACGGTCATAATAATCGGCTGCAGAGCTAATAAGCTTATGTCCGTTTTGACCAAACTGATAACCAATAATAGCATCGGTTAAAGGTATTTGGGTATACCGATAAAATTTAAAAATGTCGGCATTCATATCTATGGGTGTGGGATCGTAATTTCCCGGTGGATGGCCGGTACTATTAAGGCCATTGGCTTCATTCCATTGCCCTACCAGTTTGGGGAACCCTTCAGCCAATAATTCGGCGCGTGTTCTGAAAAAAGCGTTTCTTACAGCCTCGGTTTCCGGCCCAATATCCTCCCATAATGCGGGGTAATAGGGACGCGGGTCAAAACCATTCAGCTCTTCAAACTTTTGATTAAAAGAAGTCGTCCAGTTACGGGGATGACGCCAAAAACCCACATCGTCGAAAAAGGTGGTTTTAATGGTGTTGCCAAAATACTGACCAAAACGCGCTTTGTACTTTTCATAAGTCTCATTAATCATATGGCGCACTGCAACAGTGTCCATAAAATCCATGCACAGGTACTTCTTGTGAAAACTGTCCTTCATTAAAGGAAAGAACATTATTTTCCAATTACCTTCTGGAACCTTCCACTGTAGCACCCCATCCTTTGCAAAAGGACTTATTTCAATGCGTTCATTAGTTCGTTCATTGGTAGCCACTGCGGCCATTAATTGGATACCAGGAATACTATCACTAAAAAGTACAGGGCCTTTCACCTTATATTCGATTTTATCCAACCTTTTCATGGTGTGGTTTGGATACTTTTCTTCCATTTTTCCCCCGGCCATACCACTCGGAAAATCATTATCGTCGTACAATACGATTTCCATATCCAATTCCTCTGCAATTTTGATCATATCCTGGTAACGCTCAAAATATTCCTCCGAAAGGAAATTAGGCGAAGTCCCTGGCTTGCTCGGACTTTTTTCGGCCAAGGGCAATAAACTCACTCCTGAAAAACCGGCCTCTTTCGCATCTATCATTTGCTGTCGGATCCCTTGGGTAGTAAGCTCCCCGTTAATATGCCAGAAAGGCATGGGCCTGTAACGGCCAGGAGGATTTGCAAAATCCTGTTCTATTTTGTTTTGACAGGAGAACATCGCCATCAAAACAAAGCTCGCTAAAATTGCATTTAATAATCTGCCTTTTTTCTCTTCCATTGGTATCAAATGGTTTTACCCTCTTCCTATTTTTACATTTATCGAGGAAGAAGGTTGGATCAATCCATTGCCTTAATTTTCCATACACCAGGTTTTACTTCAAGACTTATAAACTCATCATCTGCCTGGATAAAATTCACCTGAGGAACCTTGTTCTTGAATTGTCCTTCCTTCCAGACTACTTTTCCATTCACACTTATCCGCCCTTTTGCCGGGATGAAAATAGTAGCTGTTGTTTGAGCTGGTGAGGTAAGGTCTAGGATATAATTACCATCATTTTTATCAACTTCAAGCATGATATCCCCCTTCACACTGGGCACTATTTGCTTTACATGAGTGAGATGGGCCATATTAGGCTTAACTTCGTATTTGCTCCAAGCTACGTCAGTTGCCTTAATACCGGCAATATATCTTGACAGCACATAATTGGGAGCGTTCCACGCATGGTTATAGGTACCCCGCAATTGAGGATGGTACTTTTCGTACAAGGTCGTCAGCCAATCCATCTTCACTTGGCTTTCGTAGCGTTGGCGCATACGCGACAAACCTTTATCGTATTGTCCAGTGAGCATGATGGCCTCTTCGGCCATCCACTCCATATGCGGACTGGCTTTTTGGACCGGGATCAACACACTATCCACCAAGGTGTCAAAATGCTTTTCGTTAGCCAGACCGCTAATGATGGCCAATGCACTGGTCCGTTCCTCGATGGGCATATTCGCTCTCCCATAATAAGTCCCCTGCCAATATTCACCTTCGAAGGTCTCTTTGATACTGAGGATGCGTTTGGTATACCATGCTATATCCTCGTTTTTGTTTAAAGTTACCGCCATCTTTTTAGCAGCCTTTAAAGCCATATAGTACAAGATCACATTTACAGGGACTGGATCAGGATCTACACCCCAATCAACCCAATTGGCATAGCCCTGACGATGTTCCGGCAGACCATTGGGCTTCATTTCCCAGAGTTTCAAATAGCTCAATACAGCAGGGTAGGCAGTTTCTAGCGTGGATTGGTCTCCTGTATTGTAATAATAACTCCATATGCCCTGATCGATATATTGGAGGCTTTGACCTGTCAGTTCACTACTTGCCCCGCGATATGCACCAAATCCCGGTGCCAAACCTTGAATGGTATCACCAGCACTATAGGCAATGGTATTATCAATGGCTTTTTTAAGTAATAAGCGACCGGGTTTATCCAAGGTATAAAACACAGCCCCAGTTTGATCGGCCACATCACCTATCCATAGACCACGTTCCCTATCGGGACAATCCATATAATTATCACGGGCGCACACATAAAGCGTATTTCTGGCCATCCACCAAAGCCGGGTATAGAAATCGTCATTACATTGGAATACACCTGTCATTTCACCCACTCCTGTCCAACGATATTTCAACTCCAGTACTTCCACTCCTATTGGAATAGTGTACTCTACCGAATGGCCATTGAACCAAGTAAATCCCTCAAATTCCTGCTCTCCTTCTCTCGTGATGTATTTTGATTGTAAAAGATTAAAGTCATTATCTGTATCGATAACAATAGTATCCCCTGCTATACTTTTTACTTTCAGATAGGGGGTAATTTGCTGGTTAAAGGGGAGTTTTGCACTCAGTACCACAGCACTGTCCGTTGTGTTCTTGTAAGGAAGGCTGAGCTTCCATTCACCTTGTTCTATATGGATAGATGTATAGTCGGATAGACCGCGATCGTTCCACTGAGGAATGGCCCGTTTCACCATATCTCCCCATGGTTTGGTATTGGCCTTTCCTTTTTCGATTGGTGTTGGCCAGTTGCTGTCGTCAAAAGCGGGGGTGTACCAAGCTTGGTCCGTCCAGTCGGCCATTGCTTTTCTGGCATCAAATCTTACATTATAAGCATTCACCCGATTGGCAGAACCACCACCTCCCCCGCTATTGGGATCATAGGCCGGGTGAATGTTCATTTTCCAAGATGTATTCGTATTCAGATCTTCTTCCCACTCGGCTGCTACATAGAGGCCTCCACAGCCACTATCTTCATGGGTCTTTCGGGTACGTCCCCAGTACCAAACCAAAATAGCAATTGTATTTTGTCCTTTTTTTAGATATGGAGCCAAATCAATTGGGTCATAATAAATGGTATTTGGGGCTGCTCCGCGGGCCAATCCGCCTTCGAACAACACCATCTCTCCATTTATCCATAGCCAATATTTCGTATCCGCCGCTATTTTTGTCAGGGCCTTATTGGGAACTTTTTCAAGATCGATTGTTTTTCTGAATGCCATCCATGAATTGGCAGGACCTTCTTCCTCTTGCCATATCCATTTGGGATCACCCGAATTCTGCGAAAATGCAAGGGATAAATTAATGAACAGTACTAGAAATAAAATTGCTTTTTTCACTTTTTATGAATTTTATTAATTGGCTCATTGAAAATATTACAGTTAACTTTTCCTTTTGCCGTTATGATTTGACAGAAATCGGCCAAATTGGGAACTATATGAACCCAAGTATCTTGAACTTAATGTTAATCAATATTATGAAGTTGATTATCCTGCTTCATACTAGGTCTATTTGAAATGAGCCAAGCTCGATTCATAAAAAATAAAAAGGTAAAAGGACCTCCTTACTTAAACAGGAGGCCCTTCTGGATTCAAACCTTACCAATCTCCAAAATAAGAGTCTAAAAAGTATATCATAGGTTTATTTATTTTATAATTAGCTTTTGATAATATTTTTCCCCGGATTGATCAATCGCCGTAATGACGTATACACCACTTCTGAAGACATCTCCTTTGGATAAATGAAGCATTTGCTCAGATACTGCTCTGTTATAAACCAATCCCCCCACTCTATTATGGATGAATACTTGGACTGTCCCCATTTCACCAAAATCAATAGTAAAATCCTTAATGGTGGGATTAGGATATACTACCAATTCGTGTTGACCACCAGAGGAAGTTGCACTATCCTCATTGACAAATAAAGTCCTCTCTTCTGAACGGGAAGTGCAGTTGCCATTTACAGAATACACTACTTCATTATCGATTACGGGTATAGCTTCATCAACCGGAACAGTAACAGTTACCTGCTCAAGGACCTTATTCTGATAATTGTCCTCCAAGGCAAGTACAATGGTGTATACCCTGCCATCTCCTGTACCGGATCTTTCCTGCATTAAGTCCACAGTGCTGCAATTTGGACCGATAACAATATCATTTAAAGTGTTCCCGTCTTCATCAGCATTTTCTGCTTCATCAGAACTTACCGACAAAATAACTACATCATCAATATTTAAATCTGCACAATTATCTGAAACCGAACCAACAAAATCAGCAACATTAAACGTTCGATATTTGTGGTTAGGAGGCCATATGGCAATGCTCTCTGTTGCAAGGTTGATCACGGGTGCGATGGTATCAAGAACTGTCACAATAGCCCTACAAGAGGCTGAATTATTATAGGGATCGGTAACCGTTAAAACAACGTCATTGGCACCAATATTTCCACATGTAAAGTTGGTCTGCGATGCTGAAAAAGAGACGACACCGCTCAAATCGGTACTACCACCATCCAGCTCCTCAGCCGAAATAAGGGCATTCCCCTCTTCGTCCAAATACACTGTGATGTTATTACAAACAACACTTGGAGCTGTCCGATCTACCACCTCAACAGCAACCCCCTCAGAAACGGAGCTGATACGCTGATCATCATATGCGACAGCATCTATGACAAAACTTCCTACTTCTGAAGCCGTCCAGGTTACATCAAATGGAGCTGATTTGGTTTGAGCATAAAGTTTCTTATCCAACCTATAGTCAATCTGGGTTATGGAACCGTCATCTATTGCATTGGCTTCTAATACTGTACTTTCTCCCAATTCTATGGTACTATTATTAAGCGGATTTCCCATAACAACTGTAGGAGCTTGATTTACCACTCCCCACACCTCCAGCTCAGTCACCGAATTCCAAGAACTTGCAGAGTTTCCGTGACCAACATAACGAACATACCTGGCATCCACCGGGTTGGAGAGGGCAAAATCCTCTAAACCGGTCGTCGATCCACTTGACGCTACATTCGTCAAAACATCTGTCCAACTAATTCCATCAGTAGATACCTGAATATCAAAGTAAGATTTTCGACGATCTCCACTAAGGAAGGCAGCCCTGATGCTACCTATATGAAAGGTTTCGCATAAATCCATGGTCAGGGTCTCCCCATCCCCACTCGATGACCATCGTGTCCCCAATTTACCATCGGCAACATTGCCCGGGACGTTTGGAGCCTGGGAGGAGCTAGCTGTAATATTACATGCATCGAGTTTTTCTTCCGCGACATCACAGCCAGTGCTTGAAAACAATACCGTTTTCTCCCCAGTATTGCTCTCATCATCAGTAGCAATAGCGGTAAGTTCATAGCTCCCCCCTTCTGGTAAGGAAAAGGTAAACTCATAGGGCATTTCATCAGCCCTTCCCAATGATATGCCATCAAGCAACAGCTCTACATTAGCGATATTCCCATTAATATCTACTGCATCTACCTTAACGGTTATGGACTGATTTTCACATAGTTGTTCCGGTAAGTTGATTTCATTTACGATAGGACTGCTGGCAGGGCCTGTCTTTGTAAACTTGAACTCCTTAAAGAAAAACAACCAGCTGGTAGTACCATCACGTGGAGTAAATATCATTTGAAGACTGGCATTGCTCATGTTTTCAGGGATGATAATTCCCGAGGCTGTATACCATTCATAATCGCTAAAATTGGCTCCAGTTCCAGTGATCACCACATCACCAAGGTCCTTACCGTCCAAGAGCAACTTAATATTGGCGCTTTTCCCAATTCGTGAGGCGGCTAAAAATGACACTTCATATTGCCCCGAATCAACGGATTCAAAGGTATAGGAAAGCCATTCTCCATCCCGGATACCACTCACTGCAAAATCTCCCTGAACAGCATCAATTTCCACGTCTTCCTTTCCGGCTATAGCCCGCCGGGGATTTCGTTCCTCTGGAAGACCTCGCTCGTATCCCACGTTAAAGTCATGATAAGCGGCTCCTTCGCCTCCAATATCAAAATGCCATGCTTGAGTTGTTCCTGGAATAGTCAAATTGGTGTAGGGCATACGGTTCACCACCTTTAATTCAAACCTTTTATAGGCCTTGTTATTTTGATCATCCTCAGTCACAATTTCCATGGAGTACACGCCCTCCGGCAAATTACTTAATTGGGCTGCGTCCTGGTCCTCATCATTCCAGGAGTAGGGAGCACTGGAATCTCGCCTGACAAAATTGCCATTGATATATAAATCAGCATATTCTATGTTTTCTCCGTTTACAGGAGTAATATTGGATACTACTACGATTTTGCCGGGAGCAGTGATTATATCGTACTCCCCATTACTATTGAGCGAGGGGGTATTGATCTCAATGGTTGGAGCTCCCTGCAATTTAAAGTCATAAGTGAACAAGTAGAACTGAGGCCTAGTAATCCCCGAGGGATGATCAAAAGTAAAGGTTATCTCTTGCAAACCTTCATCAAACCAAATGCTATCCATATTTACCTTAGGATTTTCCGTAAAGTCGGGCAAGGCTGGTTGGTCCGGGTCATTGGTAATGGTGGTAAACCGACCTACTTCGGTCAGGGCACCAAATGTTCCTTTGTTTAGAATTATAGTACCGCCATATTGTTTGGAACGCTGAACTTTCAAATCTACTCCAACGTCATAGTAACCAGCTTTCTTCACATCAATTTTATAGGTAACCCATTCATCCTTGTATACATGCCTGATAAGTCCTTCCTCAATGATGGGCTCATTCCTAAGTTTATAGTCATGAGCATCGGATGCCTTAAAGCGGTCAGGAACAGAAATCGGATCTTTCATTATTCTGATTTGAATGATCCTATCACTGGTATTGCCATTGATATCGGTGGCCACCGCCTTCAGCTGATGAATACCTGTAGTCAAGTCATCAAGCAGTCCCCCGCTCCACTCATAGGGTGCCGCATAATCAATCCCAATGAGTTCATTATTCGCATTGTATAATTTTATATTTGCTATAGGATCTTGAGTGTAATCAACTGCGACGTTTACTGTAATATTGGCATGGTTCTGAAAATAATCATCATTTTGAGGTGCTGTAAAAGACAAATGAGGTTGAATCCAGTCATCAGCTGTTTTTTGCTTGATAAGCCAACGAGCCACCCCAAACGTCCCTCCGGCATCATCAGCATCCGGAAATACTTCATCATTATTGTAACAGTTCACATTAAAAATCACCAAATCTGACTTTAAGAAATGAGGCTTATTTTTCTCCTTAAAATATCTTTTTAAATAATAGTAAAATGCTTTGTAGGCACTAAGGTTGTACTCGTGATTGCGTTGGTAAGTGGTCAGGAAGGAACATATTTTATTATTGCTTACACAGAATTCCAGCAAATCCGCGGCTTGTTGGTACTTAGCAGGGTCGTCCATCTGAAATTCAAATTCCGCACCATCGGCAACCAATATTTGGGCACGAAAATCATCACTCCTGCTATCTGTATGAAATTTACGGGTATGGGCCAACATTGGAAAAGGTGGATTTTGAGCCATAATAGTGTTCCAATCGTTGACATTCATGCCGTCCCCTTCCTGATAGAGCATAAAAGCCAAGACATTTGACCCTTCAGGCATTTTGGTAACTACAGTAGAATTGGCCACATCCTGATTGTGCCACACTGCATGGTGCAGGGCATTTTTATGGGTAAGATTGTTAAAAATGGTGGCTATTTGTGCATCCGAATAACCTGCCCAATCCTTGTAGGTTAATCGAATACCATCTGCATTTTCTGCAATAAATGGATAGTTGGATTTATCCAATATCCGTGCATCCCCATCCCTGGTGATGGTTGGGACCACTTTTTGGGCAAATAGGGAATTACATAGTGCGAAGCAGAAGGTTATAATGGGTATAATCTTTTTCATATTGAATAGTTTAGGTTTTAATTTATTATTAAGGTTATCTTGATTTTTTTTAGTTAGGGATGGATATTGATAGCCGTCCATTACGTCTGAAATGCTTATTTCTGCCCCACAACGCTTAGCCTTGTTGAGTATTCTATGATAGGGCACTAGAAATTGAGGTTATCTGTTCTTATCCTAAAATTTAAATTAATTGATCCTCTTCTAAATAAATTCGAACGTCTAAATAGGAATACTAGCCTATGAAAATGTCTACAAAGGGGGATAGATGTAAATAAACTTTAAAAGCAATCCAACCGTTTTCAGACCTCCAACAGTTAGTAATTCAAAGATTAACAGTAATATTAACCACTTTAAAAACATAGGTTATCCTGCCTCGTATTGGCACATAGATTGGCAAATCATGAGAAATACAAAATAAAACCACCACAATCAAGTTTTCTATAAAAATCAGGGACTCATTCAAATAAAAAATCTATATGTCCATACTACCTCGTAAAAGCACAACAGCTTCTAACATGCCAAGATCGTCAAAGGAAAATTTCTCAGGGTTATTTTAGAAAATCAGCCCGATAACCTTTAAACTTTCATTATCTTTTATGTGGCACTGGCACTCATCTAAATCAATCCAGAGGAATTTAATCTCCATTTTCCCTTCTTACCTTAGTTTTTTATAACCATTACTCCACATATAAATATCACTTGGGGATAATTGACATTTCCGGTAAGTACACCGTCACTACTTCCTTGAACATAGCCCCCCAGCGGCAAACAGACTTTAAGTCCCCTCTATCCCAACTGCCTGCTGCCATTTCAACGTCATTAATAAATACCTTGTAATTATAACTATCATCGGTCACTCGTAGGTTGAAGCTCTCTCCCACTGATTTACCCGTTGATATACTTTCATTCTACCACCAAGTAATTTCCCTTTTTATGATATCAATATCTCCAGCAACTGTCACATGCAGCCCCACAACCCAAGCAGGATTAATTTCTCCTTCTGCAGTAGCTTTAGATTGGAATATTTTGAGGTCTTTGGTAACATTGAGTCCTTCTACATGGTAAAGTGCAGAGAAGGTCATGACCCTATTTTCATCCCTTCTAATACCTAAATTAGGGGCATAGGCTTCACTTCAGCCTGCCCCCACACGGGTGCTTTGACAATTTTGGTCTCCGGGAAAGACCCTAAAAACCTGTGTGTTTCCATCTTTTTGGTACCATCGGATACTTTCATTAGGATCAATGGCCTGGGAATTAAGGGGGGGGGGTACCATCTCATTTGACTGTCTGACATCACCCGGCGGGACCCGGTGCTGGTTGTCTCTATACTGCCATTCGGCACATCCACAAAGGTCCCTCTGGTATCTATGGGGCCATTGGCCACCTTCTCCCTCAAAACTGTCGTTTCTTGGTCAGTGGCTGCACTCGATTCATCACCTATTAGATTATTCCAAGTAGGGTTCCAATTGGAGTAGGAATGTAAGCCAGATGGAAGCACCTTCTGATCTTTTTTATTTCATCTTGTACTTTCCTCTTGCACGCATGCGTAAAAGAGGCCTGTCAATAAAGTGCTTAGCACAAAAATATTAATGGTTAATTTCATGCCTATTTTTTGGTTAGAATGGTTTTAGAGTTTGATTGACTTTATTCGTATTTTTTCCAGATAATCCTCTTAATTAATAGGTCGTCTTGACAAGGAAATCCTTTCCCCATTTATTCCGTAACTCTATTGCCAGACTGTCAACAAGGTTTTCGTATTCCTTCTTTTCGGCGAGATTATCCAGTTCTAAAGGATCATTGCTATGATCAAACAACATTCTTTCATAGCCTAAACCATTATCATCAGTCCACTCAGTATAAAAAAGGTCGCCTTTAATGATTGTTACAGCATCTTTAAACTTAGCAATGCCCCAATTCTTTTCAGGAGGATTTCCTTCCAAGATTACAGCCATACTGATGCCTTCAACTGTTTCAGGTACATCTATCCCTATTAGCTCACACAAGGTCGGATAGACATCGATATACTCCGTGATTACCTCCGTTTTTTCACCTTTAGTCTTGCCCGGCACTTTAAGTACAAGAGGTGTCCTAAGTGCTGATTCAAAAGTAGAGTGCTTCGCCCAAAGTTTGTGGTCTCCTAAGTTCCATCCGTGATCTCCCCATAATACAACTATCGTATTTTCATCCAAATTCAATTTTTTCAATTCATCGAGGACTCTTCCAATCTGGGCATCCACATAACTCACTGAAGCATAATATCCATGAATGAGTTCTTTTGCTAAATCATCAGCCAATAGCCCCTTTTTAGGAACTTGACTATATTTCCGTAATTCTCCGAAATTATGAAACGCTAAACTCGGGGTTGAGGCAGGCTGATGGTAATTTTTTGGGAGTTTAATTTCCTTGGGATCATAAAGATCCCAATATTTTTTTGGTGCATTAAATGGTAAGTGAGGTTTCATAAAGCCTAATGCTAGGAAAAAAGGGTTCTTACTCCCCTTTAGCTTTCGAAGGTTTTCAATTCCTTTGTTGGCTATTTTTCCATCAAAATAAACATCATCTGATACGTCTGCCGATTCCGTTGGGTGTCCATAGCCAGTTTCTTCGGTAAGAGCTATATTTTTTTGCAATTGATAATCACGAATATTCCCCTTTGGAAACCAAATCTGATCCCAGGCTTGCTCGTCGTCATTATTATGATGGTAGATTTTACCATTTGAGATAGTCCGATAGCCATTCTTTTTCAAGAGCGCTGGCAAGGATATCGCTCCAGGATAATCTACGTCTTTTCTTGTTCTCGCATCTATAAATCGATAACGGGTGGGGCGAGTTCCTGTAAGTAGACTGGCCCTAGAGGCACCACAGACAGGTATATTGCAATAGGCCCTATTAAATACCAAACTTTCACTGGCAAACTTATCCAGATTAGGAGACGAAATGTTCTGAGATCCATAAAAATTCAGTTCTGGCCGCAAATCATCTACCGCAATAAACAGGATATTTGGCTTTTTTGTCGTATTGGTTGACTTTGCGTTTTTTTTTGTACAATTGACAAATAACAGCGCTACAAAAAAGGCGAGTATAAGGCTTTTTAATTTCATGTTTTTTAAATTTCATATATTTGATTGACACGAAAGGCAGCTAATTACCAATGCTTAATGATCAAATAATCCTCCTCATTGAGCGTATTCTTCATAGAATCAGGAATAGTCCTTAACCTGGTATTTTGATCTAGTTTAAATCCCTTATTCCCTTCCCCAGTGATTAAAGGCATATTCCCTATTTCCTCATTCAGAAAATCGCCTTGCAATTCCATCCATTTAAACAATTCATCACATAACCTATTTTTAATACCCTGATAGTCGACATCTTCAATTAGATTGTTTTGCTCAAAGGGGTCACTTTGAAGATCATATAGCACCTCAAAAGGCTCCTCCTTAAAAGCCATCGCTCCTCTACGAATAAAGAAATTAACATTGGGGTTGTCCCCTAGGTTTTGCTCCACCACATCAATGGAGTTGAAATTCCTGATATATTTATATCGCTTATCTCGGATCATCCTTGCGGGAAATACTTCTGATACTAAGATATTTTGATTGGTTCTGACCCCATATACATATTGGTGAATTTCCTGATCCCTCCCCTGTAGCAAGGGCAAAATACTTTTACCATCCAAATCCCCCACTGACTCGCCCCCAGCGATTTCTAGAAAAGTGGGCAACATATCAACATAGTGAACCAATTGCCCAGAGGCGGTTCCCGCCTCGATGACGTCTGGCCATCGGGCCACAAGAGGTACACGAAGCCCGATATCCTTTACTGTAAACTTTCCGGAAACTCCATGATCAGCACTGTACATAAACAGGGTATTTTTATCTAAATGCTTATCTACCAATTGTAATACTTTTTCCAGTTGTGTATTGTCTTCCTGAATACTTCGATAATAGCCTGCCTTTTTATTGACAAATGATTTGTCTGATTTTTTATGCTCATTGAAAGGATAAAATTGAATATCTTCCGCCTGAGCATTTTCTACTTTAAAATATTCTGCATGGGGATAGTAAGAAGCGATAAGTAAGAAAAAGGGCTTCTGCCTCTTCTTCTTGAAAAAGTTTTCGATGCTATCCAAAGGAATATATTCTCTCGGGACTCCTTCCTTATATACCCCTTTCCATTCTATGTCCCAGTCAAAAACCTGATCTGGCTTGATATGGCTTTTTCCTGCCAGCACAACCTCATAACCTAGCGCCTGCATTCGTTGGGTGATACTTTCAATATCAGGCTTTACCGGAGTATGGTTTGCAAAACAACCATTTTTGAGGGGGTATTTTCCCGTAAGCAATTGGGAGCGACTTGGCGCGCAAATAGCTTGACCAGTAAAGGCATTTTCAAACAATAGCCCCTCTCTTGCAAGCTGGTCTACCGCAGGTGTATGGACTTTTTCATTCCCATAGCACCCATAATCATAAATATCCTGATCATCAGCAACATAGAAAATGATATTAGGTTGTTGATAAACTTTCGTTGGACTACTCCCATGTGATACCTTAATAGTAGTATCAGCGGTGCTTGATCGTTGACAGCTTGTATTTACAAACGCAAATAGGGCTAACCATCCCAATAGCACCTTATATATACCATTTGCATACCTAAACTGATAATTCTTCATTTAATATGGATTGAACGATTAAATCATATTTCTTTGTTTTTAATACCTTAGGTCCCCCTTATATTGACCAATATTTGATCTGTGCTGATAATTTAAATCCTTTGATCTCCTGATTTGTCAATTACTAATACATAACCCCTTTAAGTTATTTCTACCACTCAACTCGTCTTTGTTTTACAAATCATTTGTACAAATACAATAAGGCATCTTTATCAAAGGGGGTTTCCAAATTCACTGCCTCTGTGGTGGTCTCTCCATCAACTTCAACCTGCTCACCATTTTTAGGGTTTAGCCAAATGGCCTTATATCCTACATCCGGAAGTTCTAATTGAACAGCGCCTTTTTCTTTCAAATAAACCAGGTAGACCTCTCCCCTTTTGGCCAAAACATAATCCTCCGGATTCGAAGTCAATTCATTTATATTCATCATTTGACTGAGAGGAAGATCATGATCAGTAAAGAAACTATGGGCCACATGGCATTGGTCCCAGAAAAGATCCCGGCTTCTCCAGGATTCGCAGGTCAAATCGGAATGTGCATGTTTATAACCAAAATACCATTCCACACCGCTACCTCCAGCCATTAAGGTTCCCCACAGCGCATTTATCCTAGCGGTATCATGGTCGGGATCCTCGTTATCCGGAAGCAATGAGTGTCCTGCATCCCCAGGTTCATCCACAGCTACTACCAGCTTTCGTCCTGAGACAGCTGAAGCTTTTACCCACTTGTTGGTAACGCGATGTACTCGACTAAAATCAGGTTTATTAGTTTGCACCGAAAATCCCTTGACAGCTGTCATGCTATCTACAAGTGGTTGATAATATTTCTCGTGCTCATTGGGAAAAGTATGTACTACTGAGATATTTTTGTAGGGATCTTTTTCGGCAAAATACCTTGCAAAATCATTGAGCTGTTGTAGTGTATTGGTATTTTCTTCCCCCAAATTCCAGTTTAGTGCCAAATGGTGTGAATATCTGGCTATCAGTTCACGGTAATAAAGTTTTCGTTCACGGCCCAAATCACCACCATCCATCTTTTGATCATTTTCATTCTCCTGGGTCTTGAAATGTAAATACATCCCCTTCATTTCTCCATAAGAAAAGAGTTGTTCCCATTGATCCATTTTGGATACATCAAAGCGGTCATGAATGATATGATTTTCCCATTCGCTTGGCTTTTTTCTTTCACCCGCGGATTTTTCATATTCCTCCAGGCTCACGTTAAGTAAATGAGGAAAAACGTTGCGGTCATCACCATCAACATTAAAGGTTAAAAATGAAAAAGCATTCAATCCCTTCTGGTACAAATAGTTGATTGCACCCATAATATTTTTACCTTTTTGCCTGTCTGCCCCCCATAAATAAGGACTTGCATCTTCATTATAATCCTGGTCATGGTCTTCCCATTTTTTAAGCCGATTTCCTACATTGGGAGTGTCATCAAACTCAAAATAGGCCAGCAGGTTTTCAGGAGCATCTACCCCATTTTTCACAAAATATTTTCCCGACTGGCTAAATTGAAGGTAATGTTCTCCCACATACCTCAGCCGACCCTGTGCACGAAGATCTCTCCCGGTCTTATCCGATTCGACTACCTCAAAAGACCCGGTTTGACCATCCATATATCCAGCACTTTCTCCTTCTTCCCCACCTACAGCGACGTCATTTCCTTCCTTAAAGGATACTTTATAATCCCATTGCCCAGGGGCATCTGGCGAAAAGTGGACCCTCCACCTGTTACCTTCTGTAGCAGAGGTAAAGGCAGCATTTCCATCGGCGGCGAAATACCCTGGTACAACAAATGATTTTTCGCCTTGTGAAAAGTTCACCTCTAATCGATAATCGGTAAATGGATTGGGAGAGGCCGTTTCGCTGCTCTCTGGCCCTTCAAAAGTCAGCGTTACCTTATGCCAAACTTTTAATTCCCCACTTATCTGAGGAACTTTGGTGCAAGACATAAAAACCGCCGTTACTATTAATAGAAATAAATCAGGCTTCATAGTGGGTATATTTGTTAATGTTCATTTGTATCCTAATCTAGGGGCCACATGATTATTTCAAGAAGATTATTTTTGGAAACAACCATAGTCATAAGTTCTTTTCTTCTAGGGCACATGATACTATTGCCCGAGGTAATAAAATTGCCTTGAATGCTTGCACGTTCTTTCCAATCCTTCCACTTATGACCCTCTGAGGCCGTAAACATCCGAAGATGGGTAGGCGTGTTGACCATAAAATACAATGTGTTGGTAGTTATATCACAATAAAGCTTGGGACGGTCGCCTCTAAAAGTTCCAATGGTATTGCTGGACCATGTATATTTCCCCGTCTCATGGATACCCGTATAATGCACATAGTTGTCTCCGCTCCGCACTACAACATGTACATTTCCCTGGCCATCCACAGCGCATCCATTGTGATTGGAAAGCCCAGACTCCATAGGGATATCGGCCACTTTGACACCCTCACTTTCTAGGTTTATAGGAAGGGGGACTGATTGTCCATTGCTGTTCATCCAGCTTTGCCCATTATCCATGGAGTAGGCAAACATTAAGTCGTGATTTGAATAGGCATTGGGTGATTCCCGCCATACCCAAGTTAGGAACAAGGTACTCTTTTGATATTGAACATCATTAAAATAAGCACAGCGATTTTCATCGCCCATATATGATCCTTTCGCTCCATCAATAATAATAGAACCCTTGGGCCAAAATCCATCATCATTGTACCTGGCAAACCAGGTATCACCATTTCCACTGCCCCTTTCCCGGTACATAAAAAACAATTCGCCATTGTCTCCATTCACAAACCTCGGATAAGTCACCTTATGGATTGCTGCCCGATTGGACTGAAGGTAATTTCGGACTTCATTAAAGCCACCTGCTGTAAATTTTTCATCGCTGACAGTGGCCATATTTTCATCAGAAATCATATACCTCAGGTCCCGAGCATGCATATCAAAGGCCAGGTGAATTCTATTATCCTTAGGGGAAATGGCTATATTGGGCGTATTGTGATTATCAAAAACGCCATTTCGCTTTTCATAAGAATGTGCCAATTCTATCGTTACCCACTGATCTCCTTTGCCATAATTGCTATTTCTTGATACACATAATTTTCTGTCTGCATTGTAAAAAACCACATAGACAAAGTTTTCATAGGCAGCAAGGGCATTTTGCTGCGTGGATGTGGCTATCACCGGATTGACAGACCAACACTTCGAGGAAATGGTGGATCTTGTGTACCCTTCATTTTGGGAAAAGGCAAACACAGGTACCGCAAGAAATAAGTAAATAGCTAGTAATCTTTTCATTTATAGACTTACAGATTGAGCTTATAACTGATTTTTAACGGGTATTTCCAAATTGGTTACCGTAAACAAGGAAATCATTCTTTGTCAAACACTTCAGGAAAATTGGTAACATTTCCCTCTAAAATTAGATTGAATGTAAGGGCTTAAGCTTTAACAATATTCCATAAAAAAGGTCATATCGTACATTTAAAGGGGAGACTGATAAAATAATGGCTGTCAATTGCTAACAAATCAATTGGACAAGTCCAAAACCTTTACCTGTTGGTAACACCTAATGACGACGGGGCCTAATAAGCCGGAAGTTTTCAGTATAGAATCTTTATTCCAATGTTTATAAGAAGAAAAGGTTGTACGCTTTGAGGGACGTTCAGATTTAGACACCAGCCACTGGGGCAAAGATTTAATTTGATTGCCCTCTCGTTCATAATCCAATGGCAAGTGCTCATCTCCAATTAACCGGTTCGGCCATAGATTGGTAATTCGTACTTCAAGGATATTTTCTCCTTCCTTAACAAAGTCCTCAATATTGACCCTAAAGGGAGCTTTCCATAAAATCCCCACATTTTCCCCATTGACGATTACTTCGGCTATAACCCCAACACTTCCCAGATCCAATTCTAAGGTATGGCCTTCCATTAAATAGCTATCCAACAAGTCAAATTCCTTACTATAGGTGGCCGTACCAGAAAAATAACGAATCGTTTCTTCCGGAAAATCAGCCCAAGAAGAAAGAGCATTTACTTCGACCATTTCTGAAACATCTTGCTTGATAGGAAAACTCACTTTCCAATTACCTGCCAATTCAATCGGCGCTGGTAAAGACTTCACCTGGACGTTCTGGATTTTTCCTTTTGAAGTGGCGTAGGTCATTGTACCTGGATAAGGGCTTATCCAATTTACTGCATCATCTTGTATTATTACCCTAGGTTCAGGACTCTCTTTTGAAAGATGAAGTATTTCTCCTTCCGGTATGGTGATTGAGTACGTTTCACCACTTGTAGAGTAAGAAATCTTCAACATCTTATTTCTGCCTTCCCTACCTACACTATCTATCAATTCATCGTTTACAGGTATTTCCAAGACTCCCGAGGACAATATATTTTTTATCTTTTGGGTCACATCATGGGTTTGAAAATGCTCAGGTACACCTATGGTCTCTTGTTTGAATTTTCCGAACAGTGCCCGAATGATTTTTAAATCGCCCTTTGCTCCTGCATCAATTTTTACTTCTTCCCTTTCCATGGATTTGGTAATCCCAATGGAATCACGTATAGAATACTTCACCCGCAATTCTTTAGTATATCCCATTGCAGGATCACAATCACACAACTGCCTGTTGGCGGTGATTTCAAGCCGGTTATTCTTAATTTCATCAGAAACCAAACCGGTAATATCAACTAATCCTTCCTGCAAAAATGTACCATATTCAGCTTTGAGTATTTCCAAATTCAACAAAGGCTGAGGCTTGGCTCGAATTAGGTTAGTTTCTGTTTTTATAAGGTGCTCAATCAATTGGTTAGGTTCCTCAAACACCACAAAAACCGCTTCTTCTTGTTTTAAAAGTAGCGGTACACTGGTTGTTCCATCTGGATTTTCCCGCCACTCTGCCAACGCTATCATTTCTCCGGTTTCAGCATTCCAAATTTCGGGCTTTTTCCCTGAGACCCGGAAACGAAATACCATATCCCTACTTTGGTTTTGGGCATTGGCAATAAAGTAGATATCCGCTTCCTTTGCTTTCCGATGGATAAAGCTAATACCTAACGGGTTTCCCTGATCCACCGTAAAGTCTGGTGGCAAAGAAGTATTTTTAAGATATTCCTCGATGGTTATGTCTTTTATAAGTCCCTTATCCCATAATTCCTCAGCTATTTGAGCCACTATGTCATCACATTCAGGATATCCACTCAAGCTGGGGGATTTTTTAGTTTTTGTTCCTATTACCATGGCCCCTGCTTTTACCAACTTTTCTATCTTTTTCAAAGTTTCAGGTCTTATCCATTCCATATCCGGCAAAACCAATACCCGGTAATTTCCTCCAACAGAAGTATGGATTTGCCCATTTTCAACTTTCAGCGATCCTAGTTTGTTGGCTCCTATCAAATCATAATCATAGCCCAGGGATTGGATTTCCGGCAAAAGAAAAGCTGTATTCGGTGACGAATCTCCTGTAAATACCAATACATCAGCAACATTTTTTCCTTGCTGTAATAAAAACTGGGACCTCGCTATATAATCCATAAACGCCTTTCCCTGGCTCCACCAAGTATTCAATCGATTAAAATCAGTTCCAAAATAACTAAGGGCTATACCCGGACCAATATCCCAAGGTTGATGAACATAGGTATGGAAAATAAACCGATTGATGCCTTGAGCCCAAGCTTGATCCCCAATGGCCTTTAATTTGGCAGGATGTTCATCCCAGCCTCCGATCCCGGTAAAGGATTCTGCACCTACAATAACACTACCATTCAAATGTGCTATGGAGGATACAAACTTTGGAGAATCGAAAAAAGGGTATCCACCACTCCAAAACTCACACATGACGATATCACCTGTTGCTCCTACCTGCATATTATCAAATGGTCCCCAATAGGGCTCTACGGAGAACTTCATCCCGGCCTGATGGCACAATTGACCAAAATAGCCGTAATAATTCTCCGCTATCAAATCCCCTATCGTACGGCGGAAATCCCATAGGAAACGCTCTGTTTCTTCTCCACTCTCTATATAATACCCGGCCAATGTTGGTAAATACATAAGACCATTATACCCTCTTAACCTCTCGAACTCCCTATCGAATCCGGCAGTCCAGTTGGCGGTTCCCACCTCATAACTATCGATTAGACAATTTTTGACCACAGTACCGATAAGATCCCCAAGTTTATTGACTACGGGCTGAACTCCTCCCTTCCAATGCTCCTCTACTGCCTTCTTGCTCATCTTATCGCATTCCAAACCAATGCCGCCGGCTATAGCAGGACGGTTCTTTTTCCCCGTAGGTGTATGGCCAAGCCTTAGAATTACCCATTCTCCTTTTGGAACTTCCCACTCCAATTTGCCTTCCTTTGAAATTTTGGATGTAAGGTCAATAACCTCCTCTTTATCGACCATAGCGGTACTAGGGATTTCTTTGGTATCAGGGGTCAAGTGGTTCCTTATCCGCCCTGATAAAGTCTTAAAGTCCAAGCCGTCGATCTTAATGTCCTTTTCCGGTTTTGGGAAAGCCAATATGGCGATGTCCTGATAATAATTTAGTCTAGTTTCTGGCTGGGGCAAAAGTTCGCTATAAGTATCCCCTCCCTCAATATGCACTTCGCTGTAAACCACCGTTTGCATGGCATTTTCCGGAGTGATCCAAGGCCCTCCACTGGAAGACCAGCCTGAACTATTATGAAATGAAAGCTCTAAATTCAGTCGCCTTGCTTCTTTGGCAGCAAAGTGAAAATAATCCAACCATTCCTCACCTAGGTATTCCACTGGTCCATGTGGAAAGTCCAAATGAACATTGAAAAGTTGTGCCTCCTGAATACCCACTTCTTTCATGGCTTCAAGATCGGCTGTGATTCCTTTTTTCGACACATTCCCACTGATCCAATGCCACCAAGTTCGGGCTTTGGCTTCAGCTGTGGGGTTTTCAAACCCCTCTTGAAGCCAAAGCCCCATGCCAGAAGCATAATTTTGTCCACTTACCATGAAGGGACTGCTCAGGAGAAAGAAACAACACGTAATAAGAAAAAGCTTAGCAATTATGTTCATGGATCAATCAATAAACATTTCATCTATATATGGTCCACTTTCACCGATAGTTTTTAATTGAATGCTATTTGCCCCAGACTTGAAGTTAACAATCGTATTGACGAATCCCCATTCCTTTTCCCAGCCTCCGGTAGCTTTAAATTCGAAGGTTTTTATATACTCATCATTAACATACAACTCCATTGGATACATTTTTTCCGCATCGTTGTGCATGTACCGGAACCGTATACTATAATCCCCTGCTTCCCCATCATTTTCTTGGTACCAGGTAATGCTGCCTTCTCCGTCTTCGAACACCACAAAACCGTTGCCTTTAAATCTGTGGGCCTGATCGCTTGTCTTTGCTTTCCCTTCCAAAACGGCATCCTCTGCTCCCAAATTGACTCCCCTGCCAATCCACATATCTGCAGAATGTTCATGCCCCCAAAATAGTCCCTCACTTTCTCCAAATACTTCCTCCATCTTAAGAATAACCTTTCCATCTTTTAAAACTACCGCTCTAACCGTGGTATCAGTATCAATTTTAAAAGGGCCAGTATAAACCAAGTCACTTTTTTCCGGATCAGAACCATCAAGGCTATATTTTATCACTAAAGGAGAAAAATGTTTCTTACCGTTAATCAATACTTCCTTTGCATCAATGGTGATTTCGTTCGATACAAAAAGAGCTTTGTCTCCGAGAATGGCAGCTGTAATTACGGAGGCATCTTGACCATTTCCTTTTGCTTCTAAAAACAATCTGACCTTCCCAAAAAACATACTTCTAAAATCGGCCTTAGTACGACTGATAGGGTCTATGGGGTTACCATTTTCGATGGATACTTTTCGAATATCCCCCACCAATTTGTAGTAAACTTTGTTTTCAGCATATGGGAACAGATTACCGCCCTTATCCATCCCCTTTGATGTCAAAATGAAACTTGCAGGATAGCCATCTTCAGCGGGTAACTTCGTCAATGTGTTTTCCAACTTACTAGGCTGTTTGCTGGTGTTAAATACGGTTCGTTTTACCTCCTTGCCATCCTTATAGGCGACTGCTTCAATTTTTCCTTCTTCATAGGGCACCATCCACTCGCACTGCATTTCATTCCAGACTTTTCCCGGGCTATCCTTGCCCAACGACTTGCCGTTGAGAAACAACTCTACCTCCTCTGCATTGGAATAAACCCAAACGGGAATTACCGTCCCCCTCTCCATTCTGGGATGGGTCCAGCTTGGCAGCATGTGGAGCATAGTTTCTTTGGTCCATTGACTTTGATAGAAGTAATACAGATCTTTTTTTAAACCGGCCACATCCACTACTCCGCCCATAAATAGATTGAAAGGAAGCCCTCCATGAACCAAACCTGCCTCTCCGTAATAATCAAAACCAGTCCAACGAAAATGTCCGCTGTGCCAAGGATTGTCCCGCATCACTTCCCAATTTTTCCTGGCAGAGATCCTCACCGTTGCATTGTCATAGGAAGAGTTAAATCGCTGTTTCCTGTTATTCCAGATTTTAGGATCGGCCCATTCATAAAAGAAGATCTCCTTTTTCGTCAAGTTGGGCAAAGGATACGTATTGGGCAATTCATTGTCCCGCCACCATGTTTGTGTTCTGTAATAGCCACGCGTTTGCCAGGTATGTGGAGCTTCTGTCGAGATGAAAGGTTTATCAAAGCGATTTCCTTCGATAAAAGACCTGTTCTCGGAACCGCCATTGATACCTGCCACTTCCATGTCTTCAGTATTTCCTGAACCCGATGTAAACAACCGGGTGTTGTCTAAACTTTTGCCAAATTTGACCAATTCGGGTGCGATATCACTGTGGGTTTCATTTCCCAAACTGTACACAAAAACACTTGGATGGTTACGGTCCCGGGTGATCCACTCGGTCATATCCCTCTTCCACCATTTGTCGAAGGCCTGCTTACCATAGTCCTCAGGAGCCTTCTTATGCCATCCATCGAAGATCTCATCCATCACCAATAGGCCAATTTCATCACACAGGTCATAAAACATAGGAGGGTATGGGTTATGGGCCGGACGGATAGCATTGACTCCCATATCCTTTAATAACTCTAGCTTCCAACGTAACATGGGTTTTGTCCAGGCTCCCCCTACAGGCCCACCTTCCCAATGTTCACATACCCCTTTTAACTTTATGTTCTCACCATTAAGCCAAAAACCTGTCTCGCTTTCCCAACCGACCGTCCTGAATCCAAAATTAGTTTGAACTTCATCGATCGGGGTTGTTCCTTCAAAAACCCGAGAAACCATCGTGTATAAAATGGGGGTTTCAGGACTCCATAATTTGGGATTTTCTACCTCCAAATCTACGTTTATACTGTCCCTAGGCTCCAATTTCCGGCTGGTGGTGTTTAATACTTTTCCCTCAGGAGAGAGAAGCCTTATTTCCAATGATTTATTTTCAAGACTCCCTGCAATTTCGATTTTGGTGTTTACCCTTGCAAGCTTGCTATCAATGAGTGGCGTCGTAATAAAAATACCATTTGGTAAAATATGTGTAGGGTTTACCTCTATCAAATTAACCGCTGCATAAATCCCACAGGGGTGATACCAACGGGCAGAAGGCTCCAGACTATTATCTACCCTCACTGCAATGGTGTTGGATCCTTCCTTTAAGAATTTGGAAATATTGTAACGAAAACTGATATAGCCATAGGGCCTTTTCCCCAAGTAATTTCCATTTACCCATACTTCACTGTTCATATAAACGCCATCAAAGTTGATATAGGAGACGTTGAATAAACTGCTGGCATTGATGTGAAAAGACTTCCGGTACCAACCAACCCCTCCATCGTGGTATCCGCCCCCTTGACCTTGATCACCTCCTTTTCTCACCCCTTTTTCAAAAGCCCAATCGTGTGGCACATCAAGCACCTCCCAGTGCGCATCATCATAATCAGTATTGGAAAATGCAGCGCTATCTGCCAGAATAAAATGCCAGTCATTATTAAAATTGGAGATTATTCTTTGAGAAAAAACTGGGGCAGTTAAAAAGATTATAAGAAGGGTAAGAAAGGTTGATTTAATAGAAATCATAAATTAGAGATATTTTAGGGGTATAAATCATATATTTGGGAATGCCTAAATCTGCTTAATTTTCAGTTTCAATAGTCATTCATTTTTGT
The DNA here is from genome assembly GCF_015533855.1 of Echinicola sp. 20G. Taxonomy (GTDB): domain Bacteria; phylum Bacteroidota; class Bacteroidia; order Cytophagales; family Cyclobacteriaceae; genus Echinicola. The sequence continues at coordinate 5,523,265 of NZ_AP024154.1, forward strand.
ATATAGACAGAATAATAGCTTCTTGAACAGCTTATGCCATCATATTGATGCCCAGCTTAACATTGTAAATTAATTGGTATTTAGGAAACCAATTGTAAACAGTAGTATGTTATTCTGCCGAAAGGCATTTCCTGCCATATTTGAAACCGTAAGAGGACTTATATCTCCTATATCATGAGCTCCTTCCAGTAGAGTAAATATTTGATCACCTCATCAGAGCTTTTTAACTTTTAGATTTCTCCAATGGATAATCCCTTTTTTTCCTCCATGAACTTGTAACCCAATAAATCCTTTAGGATAATCATTTTTTTCATCGATCCAGTGTGCCGCAGGGATTCCATTAATCCAGGTTTTAAACACATTCCCTTTGACCTTTACTGTAAGCCGATTCCAAGTATTTCTATCCACTGCCGTTTTGAGAGGTGCATGTTCGGGGGCTTTCAAGGGATAAAACCAGCCGCCACAATTTTGTCCATAAATCCCTCCTGACCAACCGCGACCATTTTTGGCCAGATCTTCCATTTCCACTTGGGGACCGATTACGGTGTTTCTACCGGAATCCTTCAGAATGCGGGACCGTACCTGGACACCGGTGTTTCCATCCACTTCCCATTTGGTCTCACAGGTAAAAATAAAATCAACATATTCCTCTTCGGTACACAAAAAGGTGCTAGGCCCCTCACCACAAGTTCCAACTATCTCACCATCCTTCACTGCAAATTCCATAGTCCCTTGAAGAGGTGTCCATCCTTCTAAATCCTCACCATTAAATAGATGCACAAAATTATCTGAGTATAAATCAGGCTCCGTTTCCTTGTTAAGCAACTGAGATGACGAAACATTCTCTTTTTGAAGGATTGATGGCTTATTTTGTCCCTTCACCTGGTAAGTGATTGCCAATATAAAAGCAAGAATTAAGATCCGTTTCAATTTATTGATCAGTTAATTAAGTTGATTATAAGCTCCCGAATTGGAAAAAGTATCCATTCATTGATATCATTTCCTCAAGAAAATATTCTCTAGGGCACTATCCATTAACCGGCTCTTAAAAGCAAGAACTTATTTCTGCAGTTTTAATACCTCACTGCCCGCCAAAAGAAAAGCACCAGTCCCAAAGTTTTGCCAACTATCCACACTAGCCGGTTCTGGTGATGCCCCAATATTTTGAACCCAACCTACCATCCCATCTTTATGCTGGCACTTTACCAAAGCCTTCCAGGCTTTTTTAACCACAGGTAGATAGTCCTCTTTATTTAAATACCCATTATTTATTCCCCAAGCAAGGGCATAGGTAAAAAAGCCACTCCCACTTACTTCACCATGGTCAAAGGATTCAGGACTCAACAAACTGGTTCTCCATAGCCCATCCTTCTGCTGTAGAGCATTAATCCGCTTAGCCATTTGAACAAATAACTCTTCATAAAATTCTCTGTGTTCATAGTCCTTGGGCATATCTTCCAGGATCAAAGCCAAGCCTCCTATGACCCAGCCATTACCTCGTGACCAAAACACCTTTTTACCATTTTTCTCTTTAATATCTTTGTCCGAACCTTCCCATATAAACCTAGCATCTCTGGCAAAAAGATGTTCTTCCTGATCATACAGTTTATCGTAGGTTTCCTTGTAATATTTATGCATTGCATCCAGATATTGCTGGTTCCCAGTATGTTTAGCATAGAGATTAATAACAGGAGGAGCCATAAAAAGGGCGTCACACCACCACCATAATATATTCTGGACTTTTTCTCCATTTTTAGGATTTTTCCATTTATTCTCCTCAAACAAATGCTCATCCAAAAAAGCTTTAGTAGGCGCTAAGTCTACCAAGCCCTTTCTTCCCTCTGTCATATCTACATAAAGATATCCGTATGAAATGGCTATATCATCGGCATGTTCTCTCCTAATAAAGGTTTCCCAGCCATTTTGGTGTCCCATGTTTTTAAGGGCTGCCATAAACAACTGGTCTCCTGTCGCTGCATGTGCTCTAGCTACCCCGGTATAATAGGCACCATTGGTCCAGTCAGTAGGGTCTACAGCATAAATAGGATGGGCTTCCTGCCATTCCATGGCGGCTATCATATCCTCTTTGATCCTATCCTCATCGAAAACACTTTGGGCGCCAACTGGTCCAAGAGTAGCTATGACTATTATAATATTGATTACTATTAACCGAGACAACAGTTTATCCATCATTTTAAGTATCATTAAGTAGTTTATTGAACAGTTTGATAAGCTCGTCAAACCCAAACCTTAAAAAGCTTGATTGATTAACAAAATTATGAGTGGCTAAGAGAGCTTACCTAAAAGGAATTTATTTTGAGTTGAATAGTATGCTTACCGGGCCCAAGCCTAACACCTTCAAAAGCGGAAGGTACTTTTTCCCCATTATGGATAAAATCCTTACCGTTTACATCTTTCAGCGAAAATTCAGCTACCATATTTGCAGGTATTTCAATTTCATAAGTTTGTAACCTAGGGTTATTGTAGGTATAGCTTGCCTTAATGGGACCTTTGATGGTTGGTACTTGAATTGAACTGGATTTTAAATCGGCGAGTTGAGGTTGGATCGTAGTAATCCCAAATCCAGGGGTTTTTGGTTTAATTCCCCACAAACCCCTAGGAATAATATTAGCAGGAACTGCTCCCCAAGCGTGATTCCAGTCAAGATTAAATTTGTACTTGTTATCCCAAGCCTCTAAAGTAATCGTAGAACCTATCCGAATCATATTGTACCAACTTCTATCACTGGTATCGGTTAACAGTTCTAGGGCATAATCATCTTCCCCTGCATTATAAAGTCCATCCATCAAATACTGGGAACCGTAAACACTGCAGGCCATGCGTCTGGATTTCACAAATTCCACCACTGAAGCTTTATATTCATCGGGGACCAATCCAAAAGCAAGAGGCATCATATTAGCGTGTAAAGAAGCATGATCCGTTCCAAGTCCATCTACATAAACTCCTCTTTCTTTATCAAACATTTGGTCGTTAAGGGCTTTTTTTACTTTGGCAGCCCTAACATCAAAATCCAAGTATTCTTGAGTTTTGCCCAGTATCTTGGCAAACTCAGCCATAATCTTCATGTTCTCAAAATAGAATGCATTGATAACCGTATTGTAGGGCATAAACACAAAGCCGTCTTGCTCACCAACAAATGTACTATCCCCACCAAACCTTGCTGGTGGCCAATCCACAATATCGGTCAGCTTTTTATGGTAACCCTCTTCAAAACCCAACTTAAGCATGTAATCATGGTCCACACTGTCCGAAGTGATCAATCCATCTTCATTGGCCAATTCATAAAGGGTTTTATATTTTAAAGGCTCATAATACCGCTCTATTAGTTCAGTGTTTCCAGTATACATATAATCAGCATATAACATCAATGCCACGTGTTGTTGCCATTCCGTTGGCCAGGTAGGGTGTTCCATAAAATATTCAATGGTTCTTCGGGCCATCGAATACTCCTGATCTGTGGTATAGTGGCTTAACTGGTTCAGGTAGGCATCCGCTTCATAAGGGATACGTTCACGGTCCCCATCCACATAAAGTCCATTGAATGTGGTTGCCTTAATGGAATACTTGCACAAATCCCAAATTTGATTTAAAATGTCATCTGAACTTTGGAAAGAACTGGCCTTGTCGTCAAAATAAGTATGGTACGCTAACTGTGTAAAATTATCAGCACTCACTTCTCCTTTAATACCTTCGACTTCGGCGTAGCGATAAGGAACCAATATTGGTGTACCCTCCGGTAAGGGAAGTGCTTTGTTTGGCAAAGTATTTTTAACGTTTACAAGAACAGGTAATTGATAATTTGTTTTACCGGGTTCTACCCCAACCTTTATTTCCTGAAAACGGATATTGCTTTTTTCGGGCGGGGTACGGTTGATGTATTGTCCATCCAACATTTCTCCCACTCTAAATACCAGAGTATCCGGCTCTTGTGTTTTATAGTTAAACTCCATCGTGGCAAAAGCCGCTTTGCCGAAATCCATAAAATAAACGTCCTCTCTTTTTTCAAATACCTGAGGATGGACTTTACTTACTTCTTGGGTATTGGCAGTTGAGATCATACCATTATCACTGCTACCTATCGTAAATTTTTGAGGCGCAGAATAATCTACTAATCTATTTTCTTCATCCCAAATTCTTACTTTCCAATAATATTCCTTCCCTGGTTTCAAAGGGGCCCCCAGATATTCCACATTATTTGAGGTAGAAGAACGCACTTGACCACTGTCCCAAAGATCACCATTATTGGAATCAATTAACTTTCTGTCAGAAGCGACTAATATTTGGTAGGCGGATTGAAACTTTAACAGACTTGCTATTCTCCACCCAAACTCAGGTTTAGCATCCAGCACCTTAACACCGTTTTCAGGTTCCCGAATAAGCTCTACTGTCAAACCGGTGGGCGCAGCCCTATAAGCATCACCAAATTTTTCAATGAGTTCATCACATTTTGATCGTAGTTTCTCTGCTACCTCTTTATATTTTGGGTCATTGATTAGGTTGTTAATTTCCAATGGATCCTTTTTAAGGTGGTAGAGTTCCTCAATGGTCTTATCATTCACATATCGGAAATATTTCCATTCTTCTGTACGAACCCCCTCACTTGGAGGAATCTCCTCAAATTCCCAAATGTGTTCAATTAACACCGTATCCCTTTGTAAATGTCTATTTTCTTTATTCACAAGAGGCATCAAACTCTTTCCCTGCCAGCTGCTGGGAGCTTCAACACCCGCTATATCTGCAATCGTGGAGGTTACATCGATATTTAGGACCATGTCTTTTATATCACGCTGCCTTTTAACTCTTGGATCATAAATGATCAGAGGAACGCGAATTGAATTATCATACATGAGCCATTTTCCTGCAAGTTGCCGTTCTCCCAAAAAATAACCGTTATCTCCCATAACGATAATCACGGTATTTTCATCCAAGCCCCTTTCTTTCAGTTTACTACGAATCTTGGTTATTTCTTGATCAATCCCGGATATCATCCTGTAATAGCCTTTCAAACTATGTTGGTATTTCTCTGGGGTATCATATCTCCAAGTCCAACGGAGCCTATTAAACCCATCTCTAACAAACTGTGGTTGGGACTGAAAATATTTGTCATCCCCTAAAACCGGTCCCGGAATGGTAGTGTCTTCAAGGAGGTTTGCAGTGGTATTCTGCCAAAAATACTGTTCAGGGGCACCATCATGGGCATGAGGAGCGCTAAAGCTAAGGGACAGACAAAAAGGTTGATCTTGTGGCGCCTTGTCTATAAAATCCAATGCTTGTTGACCAGTGTATCTAGTTAAATGTACCGTATCACCATCCAAAGTTTTGTAGTAATATCCCCTGCGGTCTTTGTATTGATTGTTTCGGTCATAAGATTCGTATTCGTCAAATTGCTTGTCCAAAGCATCGTATCTGACACCATATTTACCATAAAACGCCGTATAATACCCGCCGTTTTTTAGTACCGTTGGATAAGAGTTTCCCATATACTCTTCCCTAATATTCCCCGTCTGAAAATTAAAATTATGGGATCTTTCATGTAATCCGGTAAAAATACTTGCCCTACTGGCAGCGCAAATGGGAGTAGTAACTATAGCCGTTTCAAAATAGGTTCCTGACTTGGCCAGATTATCCATTTCAGGAGTTTGGACATATTTATTCCCCGCATATCCCAAGGCATCAAAGCGTTGGTCATCTGTCAAAATAAAAATAATATTTGGTTTATTGAGGATTTTAGCTTTTTCTTGAGAAAAGGTTAAATTTAATCCAAACACGAAATATATAAAACTAAACAGTAAGTTAAATTTTTGCATCTAATTTGGTTATTTTGTTTGGCTCCAATATTAAATATCAACCGAGCTAAATTATTAATAAATGGTCTCAACTTCTAAACTACGCTGTTTAGAAATTTTGACTATCCTGTATCCTTATGGGGCCTATAAAGCAATAGAAAAATTTGAGAGCCTCAAAAGCAATCCTAAGAATGAATATAATTTAATAGGGTAATACAGTGACGATGCTAAAAAATAGGCTATATTGAATTAGGCTGATCCCCTATTAATAAATTTAAAATTATTTTTAATGGCCCCCTTCAGTTCTCCCTTTACTATCGCAGCTCCCAGGACGCCCATGGCCTCAAAGTCTGTTGTTACTACAGATATTCCAAGTAACTTTTTAAGTGGAGTGTCATTATATGAAATAATTCCTATTTCTTTTCCTAAAGTCATAGATCCATCTTTGATTTGACTAATGATGCCAACCAGATGATTTTCTTGGACAGCAATAAAACAATCTCCAGACATTAAATCTATCTCTTCATCTATTGAATCAATTATTTCATAATTATAACTGAATTCAATACAAAATTTTTTAAACCCTATTTTTATTTCCTGTGGATGTGGGTATAAATTATTGGAAGGAAAGACTAAAATGATCTTTTTATATTTTTCAAGATATTCCCTGCCTTCACATAATGAATAATATATATCCATCATAAAGTCCTGATAAACCACACTGTTCTCATCATGTTTTTCTATTTTGTTATCCATAAATATCAATTTATTGGATGGTATTTTATTTAAACATGTTTGGACTTCATCACATGAATTTATATGAATATTCCTGCTGTCTTTAAAATGCGGCATGACAATAAATTTATCGTATAACTCTAAAGACTCATTTACTTTATTGACAAATAGATGCTGATCGCAATGATAAACGTAAAATTCTACATTCACATCAGGGCCTAATTCTGATATAAATGATTTGTACACTTTCAATTTGTAGTCACTAAACTTATTTAACAAGAATAATATCTTCTTAGCTGATTTCTTTTTTACATTTGATATGTAATATCCTTTACTCCTCTGAGATTCAATTATCCCCTCATTTTTAAGATATTTGTAGGCTTTTTCAACAGTATCTCTAGAAATATAATACTGTTCACTTAATTCATTTATAGAGGGTATCCTTCTCCCTTTTTCCAATTTTCCGGTGCTCACATCCTCTGTAATTGAATTTATGATTTGTCGATATTTAGGGACTCTTGATTCCGATGAAATTCTAATAAAATTATGAGGGCTCATTTATTCTTTTATAATCAGACAATTTTTTAAATTAATTGTAACATCAAACTAACCTTTCCTGAAAAAAATTTGATAAACTATGTTTTTTAATATCATTCTAATATAGGTACGTTTTTATTACTGCCGAAATTTTTTTTATCAATAAAACCTCTCAAGGCATAATTGCTCAAAGAATATGTATTATAATAATTGGCTTTAATTACAACGGCCATTACCTGCACATCATCAGCTAGACCACCATCTCTGTTTTCTCCCTCACCGGTTCCATGTGCTTCCAAACAGAACCGCTGTTCATACCCGCCCACCATCATGCCTGTACTATATTGCAAATACTTTAGCACTTACATGGGCGTAGCCCATTCCCCAAAAACTACTCCATGAGAGGATTCTTTAAATCCTCTCTACCCATAATACAAAAGTCAATATAACCAGCATCATAGGCTATAATTACAATGACATTTGACTTAATGGTACCTTCAGAAATTATTGAATCGAAAGTTTTTTCTTTTCCAGTTTCACATTGTCAGAATGCCAATAAAATTGAAGTAAGGATGTAAAAATGTTTCATATACTTTGAATTTCTACTTGATTTAACAAGTAATTTTATATAAACACTTAAAACTTACCAATATTTTGATTGTCACAAATTTTATGTTTTCAAAGTGATTATCCTAAAATCCCTAGTTTAAGGAATGAACTCTAGAACGCCTCTCTATTTAAAGATCAATCTCATTATTCCCTTTGGGTGTACAGAAAAAAACAATCTTTAATCACTTTCAATAGGAGTCAAATTTTAATTAACCTTCCCATTTTCAATAAATTCACAAATCAGTTTAGCGATCAACTCATGCCCTTTCTGATAGATATGGTTGTTTTGTGCCATGTACAACTTTAAGTCCTCTTTTCCTGCCAACTCTTTAAAACTTATAGCAATCGGCCAAGCCAAAATGATATTTTCTGGCCAAATCCCTAATCTGTTCACTTTGCTTAGCTAGTTCCGATTCATCTGAAAGTGTATCCTCCCTTAGGTCATGGGTAGGGGTCAATAACACCACCTTGGTACCAAAATCAAGTCCAGACTTTATAATTTTCTCCCAAGCCACCTTAGCTCTCTATAAGCCTATACTCCTATCTTTTTAAGTCTTTAACAGATCTCCTTTAGATCTCATATGCTCGCCAAAAGCTTTAAATCCTCCCCTATGTGGTTCGAATTTGCTCTTATCAGCTCCACACCAAAAGAGTAAGACGAAAAGATCGCCTTACTCTTTTTTTCACTCCCTTTCTCTCCTAACTAGTACAGTACCATACAGACATTTTGCACTTTTTATGTAAGTTTTCAACTTTTATAACCTTAACCACTAAAACTATGGTAACTCAATTTTCCATTCTTTTACAATCATCATTTTCTGGTTCTTTAGGTGCTGCATTGGTTTTGGCTATTCTCATTATTGCCGTTATTGTTTTGAGATTAATTGGTGCATGGATGTTACGAATTAATGAGGTCATCGATCGTCAGGACCAAATCATACACGAACTTAGAAAGATAAATAATAGGTATGAGTGATATATACTGAGGCTAATACCATTCGTGAACGATTACGAACGATTAGAGAAAGAAAAACAAACCATCCTTTCATACTTACTTTAAAAAGGAAAAATCTTATCAAAAAATAGGGCAAAGGGAGAGCCACTTACTTACAAGCTATAGTGACTCCTCTCCCAACTTTTCCCAAATCATCAGCTTCTCTAACATTCCCATTTCTTCCAAAAAAGAGTTCGATCCACGTACCGCCAGCTCCACAACCAAAAAAAGAGGTGAAAATTCACCTCTTTTTTTTTTAATGAGTATCATCACTTAAAAGACCAACTCAAAATTATACCTTCCCGAGAAGATCTCAATCACCAAATCATCTCCTTCTTGGTGGACATTCCGGATTCCTTGGACTCCATCTATAAATTTTCCATCTTTCCAAATCACTGACTTCCCCTCCAGGAGATTTTGGTCATTTGTACTGGTCAGGGGGATGGACACTGTCCCTCTTGTATTTGCAGGGATTTCCACCAAATATTTAAACGATTGATCTGTTTTTACCCAATGAGAGACTATTCTTCCTGAAACGGTTTTCAAGGATGCATTTACAAAACTCAATCCATCAGGAACGGATGGGGCAAGATACATTTCCCGGTATCCTTTTGTAGTCCTGCCTTCCAATGGAGATTTGATCCCTGCCAAATATTTATAGAAGTACTCTACTATAGAACCAAACATTTGATGATTGTGGGAATGGCTACCATCAAACTTTTCCAATAAAGTGGTAGAGTAATTATCCAACCAATACCCAAAACTCGGATAGGTCCTCTGCTTGGCTACTTCATATGCCAGGTTGGATTTGTTTCCCTCTTCTAAAATGGGCCATAAGTACTTTGTTCCAATTATGCCTGTATTCAAATGTTTGTTTCTCATGTTTAGGTCATCAACAATTGTCTTGAACACCCCTTCCCTGTTTGCTTCTGGCACTAAATCTCCCACTAAAGCCAAAAGCTGATAAGTTTGGTAAGTAGAATCCGTACCGTACAGATAGCTGTCAGGATTGAAAAACTTTTGGTTGAATGCCTTTTTTATTGAATCGCTTAGTGCCTCAAAATACAAGGCATCATTCTCTTCGCCTAACTCTCTGGCTATGGATGACATCAGCCTGGCATTATAGAAAAAGTAAAAAGTATTGACTACGGAATGGTTCGGACCATCCTTCATCCCCGGAGAACACCATTCCCCCAAAGCGTACCAATAACTCATAAAATCATTGATAATGTACTCTTCTTCTGGAACCTTATCTGTCTTCGCTAAATTCTCCAAATATTGCATATATCGCTTCATGGATGGATAGTGCTTTTCCAACACCCGGACATCACCATAATAGTGATTCATCCAATAAGGTATCAGGATATAGGCGCTTCCCCAAGCAACCCCTCCTCCCATACCTCCAATGAGGGTCGGAGAAGTATTGGGAATCCTCCCATTTTCCTCCTGCGCATCGCGCATATCATCTAACCACTTATAATAAAATGGAGCCATGTTAAAATCATGCATAGAGGTCTCTGCAATCACCTGCCCATCTCCATTATAAGCTCCCTTTTCTCGATGGGGACAGTCTGTAGGGTAGCCTACCGTATTTCCCTTTTGCGACCATATACCTGCTTGATAGATTTTATTCAAAAGTGTATCTGAGCAAACAAAATTACCGCTTCGCTCCAGAGCAGACCTTACCACCCTTCCCTGAATGGCTATCTTCTTAAGATCAAGGCTATCGTCAGTGGCCACCTCTATGTACCTAAAACCTGAATAGAAAAAACGGGGTTCGTATTCTTCTTCCTCATCCCCTTTCATGGTATAATCCGTCCAGGTCTTGGCATGATAGGCAAACTTTTCACTCATATAATCTCCATTTTCCAGATCTTTAGGGAATAAGTCATCATTCAACGTCTCCGAGCCCCTCACCCGGATAGTTTGTCCAGCATGCCCTTTCATGGTAATCCTCCACCAGCCAGCTATATTTTGCCCAAGATCAAACAAATAAACTCCCTCCTTAGGATGCGTTTTTTTGATCGGCTGAAGCGTTTCGGTAACTTTTATTGGGGGAAAGGCCAAAGCAACCAACTTTCCTCCAGGCCCCGATGATTCCTTGGCCTTTAGCCAATCAACTTCTTTCGAGTCATTAGATGACCATCCTGACAACTCTCTGCGTGCATCATAATCTTCACCTCCATAAATATTATTGAAAGTTATTGGCCCTCGGGCAACGTGCCAGGATTCATCTGAAACTATGGTCTGTTCACTGCCATCCTCATATTCCAAATGTAATTGCATGATAAAAATTGGATTGCCCATGGTCTCTCCTCCACTTCCCCAACTGTAACGATCTAGGGTCTTGCGCATATTGTAGGCGCCATTTCCAATCATCACCCCAAGTACATTCTCTCCCTTTTCCAAGTCATGGCTTACGTCAAAAGCTGAATAAATTACCCTTTTCCTGTAGTCTGTAACCGCAGGATCCAACACTTGATCACCAACCTTAGCCCCATTGATATAAAATTCATAAAAACCGCAAGCAGTAATATAAAGATAGGCTTGCTTGATCTTTTTGTCCAGGTTAATGGACTTTCGAAAAATAGGACTGCCATCTTCTATAATTTCCGGGCTGGTAATCCATTTTGCCTTCCAATCCTCCTCATTTAAAAGCGCGGTATGAAAGTAAGTGGATTCACTCCAGTATTCTTCACCTTGATCGGTCTTTATTCCCACTCTCCAATAGTAAGAAGTGTTACTTTCAAATGTTTTTCCTTTGTAATCAATATGATTACTTCTATCTGAAACAACCCAGCCAGAATCCCATTGCTCACCTTTTTCCTTCTTAACATTGTCTGGTAACTCATCCACAACTATTCGATAGGACTTCTGGTATATTCCCCTTTTGTCTGAAATCAAACTCCACGAAAAAGTAGGCTTTTGATGTCCCACTGAATTGGGATTTTCAAGATAATCACATTTTAGTTCAGCAACATTCACTTGCCTTGCCTCTACAGTTTTGTGTAAAAGAAACAAACACCCAAATAGAATGACCAAATGCTTAAGATAAGCGTATTTAAAAGTCCCCAATACCTGTCCTATCATTGATTTATAAAATTTATTGTTCTTAATTTAACCATAAATCTGATGTGAAGGACAGCGCATCAACAAAGTGTTTAGGGAGATCACACGTTACTAAACAAAATAGCTTAGCATATTGGATAGATAATAACGAAAAGGTAGCCCCAACCACCAAAAAAATAGGCCAGTAGATACTGACCTATTACTTATATTGCCTCTTTACGTTTTGAAGGTTTTAGAGAAACACCATCGTGTTGCCTTTTGGCTTGGCCGGTCATTAACCGGTCGGTTCGAAAAAACTTATTATTGGCCCACTGTTTTAACAGAAAGGCCTCCTCTTTGTTCAAATTGGATAAGGCCTTATGGTATTCCTTTTCCCAAATAGAGGAATCAAAACTCACCTTATCCAAAATCAATTTGTAATACTCCAAATAAGATGTTTTCATAACTTTAAAAGTTAAGGTTCTTTAATCTTTTATCAACCCTAATTTAAAAAAAATGAGACTTTCAGTCAACTGTATTTTCCCTTAAGGTTTATTAATTTAAATGGCAAATTTTTCAATAATTGTAAAACAGATGGAAGCAAGCTTTTTAAGTAGGATAAAACATTGCAACTCCTGTGGGAATTATTGCTGGAATGAAACACCTAGTCACAAAACTGGAAAATGAGGCAAAGCGTGGGGAATTTGGCTCAAACAGATTAAAAATACAAAAGGCTTGATTAAATTCGCGGAGTAAAATTTAACTAAATCCTGCCGGATGATAAGTTAGTTTTTAACATATTCAATAATGACGAGTAAATTTTCAGGGCTTAACCTCAAAGGGGCACTCATTAAACGGGTTAATGATTATTTGAAAATTTGAATGATTGTGACCTAATACTATTAAGCCATTTTGCTCGGCATATCTCCCAAAATAATTTGATAAAACAGTTAGGACAAAACCACCAGCTTACGGAAGTAATCAAATGAGACCATTTTTATTAACCTTTCTTTTTCTATTGCTGAATTACTCAGTGTTTGCCCAATCCCTCAAAGGAAAGGTAGTTGATGAATCCCAACAAGCCATACCCGAAGTTTACATTTTAAATAAGAACACTGGCCATCATACCCATTCTAACGAAACAGGTGGTTTCTCTATGGAAAGAATTTCGTTGGGAGACACTTTACAGTTTTCCTGTATTGGCTATCAAAACCGTCAAATAGTACTGGACAACTTAAAAGCCCTTCTAACTGTTCAACTACATTCCAAGCCCATCAGCTTGGAGGAAGTGGTGATCCGGCCCCAGGTGGATGCACTCCATGTCATAACAGACATTGATGTTCAGACAAATCCAGTAAATTCTTCGCAGGATATTCTACGTAAGGTACCTGGTCTGTTCATCGGTCAACATGCAGGCGGTGGCAAAGCAGAACAAATTTTCCTCAGAGGCTTTGATATTGACCATGGAACTGATATTAACATTACCGTGGACGGGATGCCTGTTAATATGGTATCACATGCACATGGACAAGGCTATTCTGATTTGCACTTTATAATCCCTGAGACCCTTGATAAAATAGATTTTGGAAAAGGCCCCTATTATCAGAGCAAAGGCAACTTCACAACTGCCGGCTATGTGGATTTTATGACCAAGAAGAAATTGGAATATAGTTCCATTAAACTGGAAGCTGGCCAATTTGACACCTATCGCTTATTAGGCATGTTCAATTTGGTGGAAAGCAACGAACACAACGCTTACGTGGCCACCGAATATTTGGCTACAGATGGCCCATTTGAAAGTCCCCAAAATTTCAACAGAATAAACTTTTTTGGGAAATACACGGGTATGCTCTCCAATACTGATAAACTAGGGGTTACCGCTTCCTACTTTGACAGTAAATGGGATGCATCAGGACAAATTCCTCAACGTGCTGTTGATAGTGGCATGATTTCACGATTTGGTGCGATAGATGACACTGAGGGAGGCAATACCGCTAGAAGTAACTTATTGATCAACCATGAGAAAATTATTGATGAAAATTCATCTCTGAAAAGCAATATTTACCTCAGTCAATATGATTTTGAGCTCTATTCAAATTTTACGTTTTTTCTGGAGGATCCCATCAATGGTGATCAAATCAAACAAAAAGAAAACCGCACCATCTATGGTTTCAACAGCGAATACAATACCTCATTTACAACCAATACATTAAATGGTACTTGGCAGGCAGGCTTCAGCCTTCGCAATGACCAAAGCAATTCAAATGAACTTTCCCATACCCTAAACAGAAGAGAAACATTGGGGCAAATTAAGCTTGGAAACATCAATGAAACCAACTTGGGTGCTTACTTGGGAACTACTTTAAACCTAAACCGATGGACATTCAACCCATCTGTACGAGTAGATTATTTCGACTTTCAATATAATGATGCCTTACTCACTAACTATAGTACACAAGAAGAAACCAAGGCCATTATCAGTCCCAAATTCAATGTTCTTTACAATCAAACTGAGCAACTCCAGCTATATATCAAAACGGGAAAAGGCTTCCATTCCAATGATACCCGTGTGGTAGTGGCCGAAGAAGGCAATCACATACTTCCTGCCGCCTATGGATTTGATGGAGGTTTTATTTGGAAACCTACACCTAAGATGCTCTTAAACCTTGCCTATTGGTATTTATATTTAGAACAGGAGTTGGTATATATAGGCGATGCGGGAATTGTAGAGCCTAGTGGAAAAACCAAACGGAAAGGCGTAGACTTAAGTTACCGTTACCAACCATTACCTTGGTTGTTTTGGAATTTAGATGCCAATTACACCCATGCCCGCGCTATTGAAGAATCAAAAGCAGAAGATTTCATTCCCTTAGCACCTGACTTTACATTGGTAAGTGGCATTAACATTATACATCAAACCGGGTTTTATGGAAGCATCAATGTCCGTCATATAAATAGTCGTCCAGCGAATGAGGATAATTCAATAGTGGCTAAGGGCTATACCGTTACGGACTTAAATGCTGGGTACAAGAAAAAAAAATATAACATTGGGATTCAGGTCCAAAACCTTTTTGACACTGAATGGAATGAAACCCAGTTCGCTACCGAGTCAAAATTACAATTTGAAACTGAACCTGTTGAGGAAATCCATTTTACACCTGGAACACCATTATTACTTAAAGTCATGATCCAGTACAACTTCTGATAGATGTCCAGATGGTAAGGTATAAATACTATAGAAAAAATCTCACCTCCCTATTTGCAAGGCACTACATCAAATCCAACTAGGAATCAAAGATTGGGTTACCAAAAACTTAAAAGCACCAAAGCCCTTCTGCGTACTTCAAACTTTCCACTTCGGACATCAAAAACCCTATTTCTCCAAATACAATACCACCTCCTTTTCGACAAGTATCTTGCTCAAGGTATCATAATCGACCTCTTGAACAGGAATACCTGAATCGATGGCCAATACCGCTGTGACAGCTGCTGACTGACCCAAGATCATAAATACTGGCTCCATCCGCACAGACCCAAAAGCTGAGTGGCTAGCAGAAACACATACTGGCACCAGTAGATTCTCACATTCTTTTTTCTTAGGTAAGATCGCCCCGAAAGAAATGGAATAAGGATCATGGGGATGTACTCCAATATCTCCCTCATTTTGCACATAGCCCTCCTCTGTCACATAACGCTGTACATTATGGGAGTCGATACTGTAGGAGCCCATTCCTATGGAATTATGTACGGGTTTCTCTCCCATAACCTCCAACTCGGTCATTACCTCTTCCCCTATCATCCTTCTGGCTTCACGGATGTATAATTGATGAGGCCAGTTACCATTATCGGTAAACTCATCTTTGGCCAAGCCCCAACTTTGCATCTTTTCTCGAACTTCCAAGGGCACTTGGGGATCATGGCTAACATAATATAGTAGACCTTGTTGATACTGCTTGTGCACTTCTATGATTTGGTTCCGCTCTTCATAAGAAGCCTCTGGATAGGTGTAGTTTCCTCCAATAAAATCACTACTAAAGGGACCATGATTATTGGTGTCAGTTTTCCGGTTGGGAATAACATCAAATTTATCAAACCACTCATCCCAACCTGTTTCAAACACCCTGACCAATAAGACATAATCTGTGGGATCATAATTTTTCGGTTTTGGGAATGGTACCCGATTGTCAGGATGATTGCTCATACATAGCCGAAAGCAATAAGCTTGGATTTTATGATCCCCGTTCCCATTTTCTCCAGGATACCCTTTTTGAATATACGGTAGCAAACCGCTGTTGGCATCACCTTTTATCAAATAAGGATCCACTGGGGATTTAAAATAGTGTCCATGGTGATGGGCATCTTTTTGTACGCCATTCCAGGTTTCTCCATAAGTATCATTGGATTCCCTTCCCACGTGATAGGAAACACCAGCCAAGGCCATCAAATCACCTTCATAAGTGGCATCAATAAAAACTTCCGCCTCAAAAACCTTCCCGGAAAGCATGGTGATACTTTTTATTACACCCTTTTTAAGTTTTACTCCTTTCTCTCTATCCAGCCATTCATCTCTGAATACTTGAATATTATTTTCTTTTATCAAATCCTCAAAAACTTCCTCGGCCACATGAGGCTCAAAAATCCACATGGTTCTGTTTTCTCCATCAATGGCCGGAGTACCTTGACCCTTATTGCCATATTCACTCCTTTCCTGCCATGGCCAAGCCTCAGCCGTCTGATAATGTTGATAGACACGGTGGTAAAAATCTCTGGCTAAACCACCTATGGTTTTCTTATTTCCTGTATCGGTAAAACCCAAACCTCCTGAGGACAAACCTCCCAAATGCTGGTCAGGAGAAACCATCAATACGGATTTACCAGATTGGCTCACTTCTACCGCAGCAATCACTGCAGCCGAGGTTCCTCCATAAATAACTACATCTGCTTGATGCACTTCCTTCTCAGGAGAAATCGCATAAGTAGCTATTACTGCCCCTACACTTAGGATCAAAGTAAAAATAGTTCTTTTCATATTGGTTCATTTTTGGGTTTTGATCAACAGGTTTTCTCTTTCGAATTGCTTCCAATTTGGCAATGACCAACCAATAAATGATGCTATCGATTAATCTATTAGAGGAGCTTTCCAAACACTAAAAAAACAAATCTACCTCAATGGATTTACTAATCGGTGTATTGCTTTTGTCGGCATATTGATCATTAGGAATAAGCACATTGGTTTCTGGGAAATAGGCCGCCAAGTTCCCTCTTGGGATGTTATAAGGTACAATCAGGAAATTTCTCGCCTTTCTTTCTTGTCCATTATACCCGCTGACCAGGTCCACCTGATCTGATTTTTTTAGACCTAGCTCTTCGGCATCCTTGGGATTGATCAATACCACCCTCCTTTCATTATAAATTCCCCGGTACCTGTCATTCAAGCCATAGATAGTGGTATTGAACTGATCATGGGAGCGGATGGTCATCAGTAAGAATTTTGCCCCTGTCAATTGATGATCTGGCAAGCTGCAAGTACTGAAACGGGCCTTTCCTCCAGGCATGGAAGAAAAATCTCCATGTCGGGCATGATTCGGCAGATCAAAACCTCCTCCTTTAGAGCGCTCACTGTACTGCTCAAAGCCTTCAAATACGGCTGATATTTTTTCGCGAATCAAATCATAATCTTCGCCCAAGCCTTTCCAGTCTATTGTGGAGCTGGATGTAAAATAGGCTTGTGCCATTTGGGATACAATCTCTGGCTCACTCATCAGATGGTCCGATGCAGGTTGGAGTCTTCCATGTGACTGATGCACCCTGCCCATGCTATTTTCAACAGTCACTACTCTTTCTCTTCCTGAATGGGTATCCATTTCGGTCCTGCCCAAGGTAGGTAAGATTAAAGACGTCCTTCCTGGAACCAAATGTGTCCGGTTCAACTTGGTACTGATGGAAACAGTCAAGTCACAATTTTGCAATGCCTCCCCTGTATAGAGGGTATCTGAAGCCGCAGAAAGAAAATTACCTCCCAAAGCCACAAATACCTTTGCTTTCCCCTCATGCATGGCTTTGATACAGTTCACCACATCCAAACCTTGCTTTTCAGGAGGATCAAAACCAAAAACCTTTTTGAAGGAAGCATTAAGTTTTGGGGAAACATGGTGGGTGATCCCAACAGTCCTATCTCCCTGTACATTGCTGTGTCCTCTCACTGGACAAGTCCCAGCTCCCTTTTTACCAATGCTTCCCTTCAGCAGCAATAAGTTCACACATGCCTTGATATTATCTACCCCATTTTTATGTTGGGTAAGCCCCATTGCCCAACAAATAATAATTCTCTGCTTTTTGGCCAATAAGCCCACTACAGTATCCACTTTCTTCTCATCTAGGCCGGTCAAATTCAAAAGTTCTTGCTCATCATATTTTTCTAAATCCTCCATCATCTCCGCATAACCTTCTGTGTACTTATGGATAAAATCATGATCAAATACATCCCCCGAAACAGCGTCCAACTTGGCCAATTTCTTTAGGATCAAATTTATCAGCGCTACATCCTGATTGATCTTTACTTGCAGAAAAATATCAGTCAAGGAAACGCCTCCACCCACCAGACCTTTTACTTCCTGAGGGTTCTTAAAGCGAATCAGCCCAGCTTCCTCCAAAGGATTCACCGCAATGATCTTTCCACCGTTCGCTTTGCACTTTTCCAAAGCTGAGAGCATCCTAGGGTGATTTGTCCCTGGATTTTGCCCCATTACCATCACCACCTCTGCATGGTACATATCCTCTAAAGTCACAGACCCCTTTCCTATCCCCAAGGTCTCTCCCAATCCTACTCCGCTGGATTCATGGCACATATTCGAACAGTCAGGCATATTATTGGTCCCATAAGCGCGTGCAAAAAGTCCATATAAAAAGGCCGCTTCATTACTTGACCTACCAGAAGTATAAAACACGGCTTCATCTGGACTTGATAAATCTTGAAGGTGATCGGCTATTACTTTGAAGGCATTTTCCCAAGTTATGGATTCATAATGGGCCTGGTCTGGCCTAAGAATTACAGGTGCAGTGATTCGTCCACTTTTTCCAATTTCATAATCTGACCAGTGTGACATTTCAGTAATGGAATGCTGTGCAAAAAAGCTGGGATCTACCCTTTTGGTAGTTGCCTCTTCAGCAATGGCCTTGACGCCATTTTCACAAAACTCTCCCAAAGAAGAACGCTTGTCAGGATCTGGCCAGGCACAACCTGGACAGTCAATACCATCCTTCTGGTTCAACTTCGATAAGGTAGCAACTGATCGTTTTAGCCCCATTTCTTTCATGGCATGGTCCAAGGCCACTTTGATCGCGGGAAGCCCTGCGGCATAGTCTTTAGGGTCAGTGATTTTTATACCTGTGAATTCTTTCGGGCCTAGAATAGAAATCGATCGGTTTTTGGGTTGGTCCATATTTCGGATTGCTGTAAACTTAAAATTGAGTCAAAAACATTCTGCTTCAACTCCCTACCAAAAGGTCTTTTAAGATACTTGATATTTTTCTGAAAGGCACAAAAATTTAAACCAACTGGGTTTTAAAAGAAAAATACTGACCAATCAATTATGCTATCACCCTATACTTCTTCCTTTTTTTGACTTACCAAATCCACCATTCGATCAAAAGCTTCCTCCATCAGCGAAATCTGCAATTGCTGCTTTTCATAGTATCTTTCATGGGCAATTTCAGTAACCACTTTAAATTGGTCATAAAGTTGCTCAAAAGAGACAGCACCCTGATTGCCTTCCACTCCCCATGTGTTTAAATAAGCGTCCAATTTCTCCACAACCAAACCCACATGGGGCACCGCATAACTCATGGCCGTAATGGCTCCATGCAAACTGGTTCCTGCATAAGCTTTGGAATTGGCAATTAAATACATGATGTCCCAAATATTATCAGCATCAAAATAATCATGGGGACTTTTTAGAAAGTCCTTCACTGCTGCCAATGCCAAATGATCATCGTGATCCAAAGCCTTCCCAATGGGACATAGACAAAGTTTGGTATTGGTATTTTGGTAAATTTCATCCAACTGATCAGCGATGGCCTTTTCTTTTCCCTCAGAGTTTTTCTTGTTGATTTGGAAGAAAAGATAATTACCCCGATTTTCTTGAACATAGCTCCGTACTTCGGAAGTGACTTTCTGTACCAATTCTTCATTAGGGAAAAACTTGGACATCAGCACAGCAGAATCAGGCAATAAAGCAGCCTTTAAATTATTTTCAGCCAGATTATCGACTGTAAGTTGATCTCTTACCGCCAAGTAATCCACATTCATCAACTTGGAATTGGCAAAAGGATATTGTTCAAAGAAAGCTTTTTTGATGCCTGAACCACCTAAAGAATTTAAAATCACTGATTGGACATTATTGAAATCCTCTTTGGTAAAAAGGAAAGGAAGTGTCGTTTTGCCTTTCAAGAACCTCTTGGCCAGCTTATTCAGATCAACATATTGGGATAACCTGTAGCGGTAACGATGGATTTTTTGGTAGGTTGGGTTCAAGGCTGCCCAGAGAGAATGCCAGGTCACCCCCAATGCCTCACCACCCGCCACTATAACATGAACGTTTCCTTCATTTTGGGCTTCACATGCTGTATAAAAAGCGGCCAGACTTTCGGTTGGTTTGCCTCCCTCATTGCTGAGATCACTTTCCACCAATCCAAAAAACCTAAACCTAAAGCCCTTCCCATAAGTTTCCATTTGCTTTTCAATGATGATGGGAAAGAGAAGGTCCCCATAATTATACCGATCAAAAGCGCCAATGATTAAGATGTCTTCCATATTTCTTCTGCTATGCAAAAAACCTACCTCTTTTTCTATTCCATAATAATTTCTCCCACTAAATCCCTGTTCTAATAATTTTAGGAAAATGATTAAGCAATATAAATGTCAGTCATCTTACTTTATATTTCTTACCATATTTCATGAACGTATACCTTAGCAATGGTTTTTAGCACTAAGATTGCTGTGAATCACATTATCCGCACTGCTGGACTCATGCATATTAATCCGTTATGCTTTTAAGTTAAAGACTTTTAACTTGAAAAGTTATTATTGTGGGGAGGTTGACACAGCTGCGGGGCGGCGGAGGCCTTGAGGGAAGAAGCTTTAGCTGTGTCTTGATTTTTCTTTGCTTCGTTTCTTTTCATCTAAGGAAAAGAAATGAAGAGTAAAGCCTAGGAAACAGGCTTAATTGGTAGAAAAGTCATTTCCAATTGCCAATATTAAAATACTATTTCAAAACAATATACTTTGACATAGTACACAAGAGGTTACATTAACTAACGCATACTTTTCAGTAATTGAATTTATTTACCTGAAACACATGGCAGGACAATCACCCGTCAAAAAAATATTCTCTGGCTCTGTTTGGGGCATTGCTGCCAAAGTCCTCGATGCAGTCGCTAAATTCGTTACCATTCCCCTATTGGTGGGGTATTACGGAAAAGCAGACTATGGTTTGATTGCTTTGGCTTTTTCTTTGAACGCTTACCTGAGATTGATGGACTTGGGAATGAATATCGGATCGGTTCGCTTTTTTGCTATGTGGGAATCGAAGTCGGAGTATGAAAAAATCGCTAAATCTTCCCGATCCAGCATGGTATTTTATGGGCTGATTGGCTTGGCCAATGCACTCATTTTTGTTTTTATGGCCGACTTTGGAAGGGAATTTTTTAATATCTCTGATGAGCAGGCTCCCACCTACAAGGTCATGATGTACATTTTGGCCGCCAGTACGGTTTTTAATTGGCTTTCTAATGTGGTGATCCAACTGCTCAGCGCTAAGGACGAATTGGGTTATGTCAATCGGGTGACCGTTATCAGCAGTATACTGAATTTTCTAACCGCCTTGGCTGCAATCCAGTTTAAATGGGCCCTTAGTGTATATTTCTTCTTTTACACGCTGTCTCTCTTGGTTGTAATTCCTTTTTATGTACATAAGCTCAAAGTTTACCCCATCGGAATTCGGAAGCTATTGTGGCCCAAATGGGACGGTAAGGCATTCAAAACCATCATGGGATACAGTATGGCTATTTTCGCCATGGGCTTATTTCAGTTTTCTGCTAAAGAACTAAGGCCTATCCTATTGGCCAAATACGCATCAGGTATAGATGTCCTCACAGATTACCGCGTGATTCAAACCATCGCTAACCTGATCATGTCTTTTGGAAGCATTTTTTTACAGGTTTTACTTCCCTCTGCTTCCAAGGCCCATGCAGAAAATGACAAACAGAAAATGGAGAAAATGGTCTTTGAAGCCACTAGGTATATTTCTATCTTCCTGACCTTGGTGGTGTTTGCCCTCATCTTAACTGCAGACAACCTATTGATCCTCTACATGGGTGAAGATTACCTCAGCTTAAGCATCTGGTTGATCATTTGGCTATTGACGGTACTCCTTTCCATGCACAACACTCCCGTTGCCAGCTTGGTACTGTCCTCCGGCAAGACCAAGGCTTTGGTCTACTCTGCTGCGATTGGTTGTCTGATTTCCCTGCCCATCACGGCTATTTTCGCAGAAGAAATGGGAGTGGGAGCTGCTGTGATCGGCTATCTGGCTTATATGCTCATTCAAATGGGTTTCTTCTATTTCTATTATATCCCTAAAGTATTAAAACTGAATAGCATCAAGATTTTCTTTAGAGCTTTTATGCCTTCTGTCTTAGGCGCAGTTATTGCACTTGGTCTAGCGTATTTTATCGGAAACAGTCTACACTTTCTAAACCCCTATGTTGAAATATTGATCAAGTCAGCAATTTTCTTCCTGGCTTTTCTAGGTTACCACTGGGCTTTTGTTGTCAAGACTTCCGATATCGACTACCTGAGAAACAATTTGTTAAAGAAACCAGAAACGCATGCCAAGGAATAAACCAGTAAAATTCTCCATTTGCATCCCAGCCTACAAAAGCAAGTTCCTCAAGGAGTGCATCGAAAGTATCCTTCTCCAAACGGTAAAAGATTTTGAGCTGATCATTCTCAACGACTGTAGTCCCCAGCCTATTGAAGAAATTGTTACCCAATTTGATGACCTCAGGATACAGTATCATAAAAACCAAAGCAATGTGGGAGCCCTGAACTTGGTGGACAACTGGAACAAATGTCTTTCGCTGGCCAATGGAGAATATATTGTCATTATGGGGGATGATGACCTGCTTGAACCTGATTATTTGGAAGAATTTTCCCAGATGATCAGCCATTATCCAGACCTCAATGTCTACCATTGCAGAAGTCAAATTATTGATGATAATGGGGAAGCCAGATTACTGACTCCCGCCTTGCCTCCTTTTGAAAATGTTTATGATAGCATTTGGCACCGATTGGAACAGTTACGCTCTAATTATATTTCTGATTATCTCTATAAAACGGAGAGCTTAAAAAAACAAGGAGGCTTTTTTCACCTTCCTCTTGCCTGGGGCTCAGACGACATTACTGCTTTTATTGCCTCAGCAGAAAAAGGCATCGCCCATAGCAATAAGCCCGTTTTCAAATACAGAAGTCATGGTCTATCCATTTCCTCCACTTCCAGCAATGGACTGATGAAACTTGAAGCAGACTTAGGTTATGCCGCATGGTTAAAAGCCTTTTTACTGGAAAACCCTCATGAAAAAAAAGTACAGGTCGTGTACAGGCACTTGGTTGAAAATCAAGATCATTACATGAAAGAGCGGAAAATATTTACCATGACCAAAATTATGGCTAGCAACAAGCTTCCCAATGTGTGGGTTTGGTTAAGACACCGAAAACAGTACGGACTAGCAGCCAAAGACATCCTTCTGGCTGCTGCCAAAAGTAGAAATATGAGAAACCAAGCCTAAAAAGTTTTCGAATGCACATCGTTTTCAACCCACCCCTTAACGAGGAAAACAAGTATATCCACATCATGGTCTCCCCGCTTAATTCAGCTGGATACCAGGTTCATGAGCTGGATACCATTCTCTCCAGTGCTGATCATTTTAAGCGGATTAGACTGGTACACCTCAATTGGTTTGAAAACTTAGATGATCGCAGCCAGACCAAAGCCATCAAGAGTTTTTTCAGAAAGTTAACTGTTTTGACCGCCATTAGACTGGCAGGAAAAAAACTGGTATGGACCCAGCACAACCGGATGTCCCATGAAAAGAAAACAGGAAAACTCAGTCAAACCCTTACCCAGCTGCTGGTCAAATGGGCGGATGCCATTATCATCCATAGTGAAATCTCCAGGACGATGCTAACCCAGCAGTACCCAAAAAGTGCTTCCAAAATCCACTACATTCCCCATCCTGATTTTATTGGAAGTTATGGACCTGTTATCAATAAACCAAAACCTAGCAATCAAGCGCTGCAGCTTCTATTCCTTGGCGCAGTAAAACCTTATAAGAATATTGAATTGCTTATCGAAACGGTAGGAAAATTTGGAGATGAAGTAGAGCTGACCATAGCAGGAAAACCCAATACCAAGGATTACTACCACCAACTTTCTGCCTTGGCAAAACCTTACCCCAATGTCCGTTTAAAGCTGCAATTTATCCCAGATGAACAACTTCCAAAATTAATGGGGCAAGCTGACCTTTTGGTCCTCCCCTATGACCTGGTCAGCAGCCTGAATTCAGGAACGGTGATCCTGGCATTTTCATACAAAAAAACAGTGATATGTCCTGAAATTGGCACATTGGTTGATATGAAAATGGCAAATGAAAGCTTTTTCAGTTATCGGTATCAATCAGAGCAGGACCACCAAGAACAGCTCCACCTGATGGTCAAGAAAGCCATCAAGACAAAAGCTGAACAACCTAATCGATTGGAAGAGATGGGGGATAAAATGTACCATTATTTGAAAGATCATCAGTCCAAAGAACTGGTAGGCAAACATCTCCTTCAGGTTTATAAGGAGCTTCTAAATACTCCCCAAAATAATAGGGAAATCCCATTTGCTAACGGATAAAAGAACAATGAAAATACTCTATATCAACTCACTTTATGCCCCGGACATCAGAGGGGGAGCAGAACTTTCACTGAAACTGCTAGTGGAAGGAATGCAGTCCAGAGGAATTGAAGTGGTGGTATTGAGCTTGTCTCCAAATAATGGCCTTTCTTCAGATGTGGTGGACGGGGTGAAAGTTTATCGTGCGGGTTTAAAAAACAGCTATTGGCCTTATGACAAAAATAAGCCATCCACTTTGAAACGCTTAAAATGGCACTTAAAAGACCAATACAACGTCACCATGAGACAATATGTAAAGGAGGTCATTGAAAGCGAGAAACCGGATTTGGTTTCCTGTCATAATCTAGCGGGCTGGTCTATTGCGGTGTGGGATGAAATCACCCTTCACCAAATCCCGGTCATGCAAGTTTTGCACGACATGTACCTGCTTTGCCCCAATAGCAATATGTACAAGGGAGACAAAGCTTGTGAAACCCCTTGCCTGCAATGTAGCCTACTCCGATCCAAACACCAGAAAAAGTCCCTTCAGGTTTCATCCGTGGTAGGGATCAGCAAGAGTATTTTGGAGCGCTTTACTGGTCAGGGCTATTTCACGACTTCAAAACAATATGTGATCCACAATACAAGAGATATTCCTTCCTCTAGCCTTCCTAAAAAACGTAATGCCCATAATCAAATCAACATCGGCTATCTCGGTACCCTTTCTAAAATCAAAGGAGTTGAATGGCTTATCCATTCTTTTAAAAATAGAAACTACCTAGGTACCCTGACCATTGCTGGAAAAGGAAAGGAAGCATATGAATCCTACCTAAAATCAATGGTAAAAGACCCGGACATCCATTTTATCGGCCATACCAAGCCGGAAGATCTTTTTGCAAAAATCGATGTACTGGTAGTCCCCTCCCTATGGGAAGAGCCTCTGGGGATGGTGGCCATAGAGGCCTTGGCCCATCATATCCCTGTTATTGCCAATTGTGCCGGAGGGTTAAAGGAAACGGTCAAAGATGGATTCAATGGGCTGTTCGTGGATGCCTCTCAGCCAAACTCCTTAGATCAAGCACTTACACGGCTCTATAAAGACGAACATTTGTACAATAAGCTAAGTGCCAACGCCAGAAGTTCGGTAGCAGCAATTTTGGACAAAGAACGCCTTTTAAATGAATATGAAATGGCCATTCAGGAAACATTGGGAGTCAATTCATGGGAAGAAATATGATTGAAACTCCTACATACTCCAATCAGCCCTCCGGCCATTTTCAATGGAAAACCGTTCAAGTTTCTGAGTGGCTGTTTGGTCTCGCACTCCTTTCTACTTGCTTCCCCATTAAAATTTACCCTATCGTATTCCTGGTTTCTTCAATTGTCTCATTTTGGGAAACCAAAAACAAAACCTTTCCCACTTGGGCCATATTTTTGACCATCTTCAGCGCCTACGCCTTGATCAATTTTGGCTTTCACTATGAGGGGCAAGCTGCAATGATAGCCAATCTGGCCAAGCTCCTGATCAACTTCCTATTCCTCTTCTCAGCAGTCACTTGGATTTCGCAAAGAGACAATAGTCGATTGCTCCAATTGATCAATTGGACGCTGCACCTGCTTTTTGTAATGGTATTCATTCAATTATGGGTATACCACCAAGCTTTAAACTTCAGGCTTTTGGCAGGCAGCAGTTCTTCCGGCCAGGCCAGTATGCTATACAGCTCAAACCTTTTCTTTTGGGGATTGGATGATAAAAACATGCTTGGCGCCCGAATCGCTTTATTGGGATTCATTTATATCCTCATACCGGTCATCCGATCGAAGAGGATCGAAGGCTGGCGAATAATAGCCATTTTTATTTTGGCTTACCTTTCCCTGTCCCGAACTCCCATTGTAGCGTTGCTGTTGGGTTGTGGCTATTTATTATGGGCATCCTCTACCAAAAAGTATCGAATCATCATCTTGATACTCCTTATTGCTGTCTCTCCCTTTATTTTAGACAAGGTCATTCGAATAGACCAGCTCACTGCCTCTAATGACGGCATGGGGGTCAGGCTAGTATATTGGAAAGCTTTTTATGAGCATTTCCTGACCATATCTCCTTGGGGAAATGGCTTTATGAGTGCACCAGCCTTCCTTTCAAAATACGCCGATTTCTATCATGGGGAACCCCATATCCATAATACATTCATGACTACTTATTTGGAATTGGGCATCATAGGCTTTCTCTCCTACCTCCTTTTTTTGGTTTACTTTATCAAAAAGTGTTATCAGCAAAGCCCACAGTCCAATTGGTGGATAGCATGCTTTTTGCCACTCATTGCCATTATGTGTATCCTTTATTCTGGATACGATAATGACCTTGTGCTCTACCTTGTTTTGCTATCCCTCTTTAGCATGTTGGGTAAAATAGATTTTGGACAAATTAAAATAGGAATATGACCAATCCAAAAAAAGTATTGATAGATGGTAGGTGGGCTGGCGATACAGGCATTGGCCGGTTATACAAGGAGGTGATGGAAGCCAGACCACCTGAAGCAGCCTGTTCATGGATCAAAAGTAATGCAGGATTGGGTAGCCTGCTTTCTCCAGCTGCCCTGGGATGGGAAACACTTCAGTCAAAAGCTGATGTCTTTTACAGCCCTTCTTTTATGCCTCCATTATTTTCTAGGATGCCTTACATCTTCACAGTTCATGATTTGATGCATCTGTTTTATTATTCTCCCATGCATAAAATCTACTATCAACAGGTCATTGCCCGCTTGGCCAAAAGAGCCAAACAAGTGATCACGGTTTCTCATTTCAGCAAGAACCAACTGATAGAACTCCTGGGAATCCCTGAACATTTAATAACGGTTATCTACAATGGAGTGGACAAGCATTTTCTGAACAATGAATCCACCTTCAGTCTTAGCCGCCCCTATTTTCTCTATGTGGGCAATCGCCGAACCAATAAAAACATTCCTGCCATGCTCCAAGCATTTGCGCAGGCTAAGATTCCTGATGATTTCATCTTTGCCCTCAGTGGCAAGCCTGATGAGGAGCTTGAAACACTGATCCAAAAACTGGGCATTCAAAAAAAGGTACGGTTCTTGGGATTTATCCCTGAGGCAGACTTGCCCAAAGTGTACAAGGGAGCCTATGCTACCTTATTTACTTCTCTGATGGAAGGCTTTGGCATTCCTGTCTTGGAGTCCATGGCTTCTGGCACACCGGTCTTGACTTCTTCAGTAAGTGCTTTGCCGGAAATTGCAGGCAGCGCAGCCCTTTGTGTGGATCCACTTGATCAAGAAGCGATCAAAGATGGAATAGAAACGCTGGTGTATGATCAGAGCATTTACGAAGACTGCGTGACCATGGGAAAAAAACGTGCACAGGAATTTCCTTGGTCTGCCACTGCCCAAGAAACCTGGAAACTCATACTCTCTTAAACAGCTTAATTGGAATCAACGTGAATAGTAAGCGCTTAACCTATTGGATATTGTTTTGCATGTTTTGCCTGCTGGGCTCTTCACCCCTTCAGGCAGTTCAGTCTATACATACAACCGCCAAAACATGGAATGTGAAATCAGAAAATGCCAAGGGTGATGGACAAACTGATGACACCAAAGCCATTCAGGCCACCATCTCCAAGGCCCAGCCGGGAGATACGGTGTGGATCCCGGAAGGAACCTACTTGGTAAAAGCACTGGGTTTAAAGTCTGGAATAAACATCAAGTCCGCCGGACTACTGAAACAAGTATTGGATAAAAATCAGGAGTACAACAAAAACCAACAAAGTTCGACTGCACCACTCTTCCGAGGAAATGAAGTTTCCAATATCTATTTATCAGTTCGGACCCAAACCCAAAATGAATCCATCTATCTCTCCAAAAGTGAAAACATCATCATTGACCAGTCTTCGCTTAACGGAGACTCTACCAAACTAAGGTCTTTCGCTGGTATCCTTCTTTACCGTTGTATTGGGGCAAAAATATTAAAGACCACCATATCCCATTATGGAATGCCGCGGAAATTCACGGACAGCTACCAACCCGGAACTGGCATCAGGGTCCTGGAAAGTAGATTTGTGCAAATCAATGAGGCCAATATCCACCACAATGGAGAAAACGGGGTGTTCATCCATAGCAGCCACCACGTGGATGTCACCGACAGCCACATTTATAAAAACGGCATGAGTGGCATCCAGGTGGCTTTTGGAGGTCGGGCAAACGAAAGGGATTTCCATTTTGTCAATAATATACTGGAAGAAAATGCCGGAGATGCCATAGACATCAACAACCGCTCTACTCGAAAAACACTGAACATCCATTCCCTGATTTATAATAACAAGAGCAAAGCAAATGGTTTTGTCCATGGGGAACCTACACCAGACGGATCTGGAATTGCCACCTTGGTGAATGTTTCCGGTGTGACCATCCAATACAATACGGCCGAAGGCAATAACAGGCCCTCTATTTATTTGGAAAAATGTGGCATCATTAATATTGACCACAATAAAGCAGATAACCAATTTGAAGTGGTCGGTCAACTGCTTAACCTACAAATGAAAGCCAATCAGTTGCGGGAAATCACCTTCATCGAAAATGTGTCAGCCAGAAAAATATTACTGGAAAACAACACCATGAACACAATGCATATGCCCAATGGCCTACATATTGACTCCTTGAAGGTCATAAAAAATGAATTCACCAAGGCTACCCTTAACATTAACCTGAGCGGAAAAGTCACATTAGAGGAAAACATAATAGAAAGTAGCAGCGCTACCCCATGCATTTTATTGGTAAAAGCAGATGGGGTTTTATTGAAAGGTAATAAGATAAACAGTAGTCACTCGACTGGTATTGTGGTCAGGAATATGGCCAAAAATGTAGCCATCTTGAACAATGAAATCTTGGCGAGCAATGCCTGCATTACTGACGATGGATCTCAAGGCCTGAAAGTTGAGAACAACATCTTAAAAGTATTGGAAGATGGCCAAACCTTCCAAACCATCAAAAGTAAAAATCCCAAAGAGCTTCAATTGAGCAACAACCAACACTATGGCAAAAATGGCCAAGTCGCCCTACTGATGGAAGGAACTGGGACAGCCAAAATGGTAGCTGAAAAAATCATCAATGGCAGCACTCATTTTGGAGAGGTAAAGGTGACACAAAGTAATGACTAAAAGAAAACCATGAAGATCAACCTATATATCCCTACCCTGAACGCTGGTAACAAATGGCCTCAAGTAATTGAAAGCATCAATAGGCAAAGTCTTTCCCTACACAGAAAAGTCATCATTGACTCTGGCTCCACAGACCAAACCTTGTCCGCCAAGTTTATTGAAGGCTTTGATGTAATCAAGATTGACAAAAAGGATTTTGACCATGGAGGTACCAGGCAACTTGCAGTGGAGACTTATCCTGATGCAGCCATTTTTGTCTTCCTGACCCAAGATGCCATCCTTGCTGATCATAGTGCCATTGAAAAACTGGTACAAGCATTCGAAAACAACCCTAACCTGGGAGTGGCCTATGGGAGACAGCTCCCTCACTTGAACGCCAAAACATTGGAATCCCATGCCCGGCTGTTCAATTATCCAGCCCATTCCGAAACCAGAAGCTTCCTTGATGCTGGAAAATATGGAATCAAGACCATTTCCTGTTCCAACTCTTTTGCGGCCTACCGAAAGGAAGCCTTTCTAGAAGTAGGGGGATTTCCCAAAGGCTTGATATTGGGAGAAGATGCTTATATCGCTGGCAAGATGATCTTGGCCGGATGGGACTTGGCCTATGTATCTGATTCAAAGGTGCACCACTCCCATAACTATTCAGTCAAGGAAGAATTTAAAAGGTATTTTGATATAGGTGTCTTTCATGCTGAGAGTGATTGGATTTTTGAAAACTTTGGAAGAGCAGAAAGCAGAGGAATGCAATATTTACAATCCGAATTAAGCTATGCCTTGAAAAACAATCCAGTAGCATTACCTAAATCCATAGCTTCTCTTTTTGCCAAATGGGCAGGATATAAAATAGGCCTGAAGCACAATAAGTTACCCCTAAATTTTAAGCGAAAACTATCCATGCATTCCCGCTTTTGGCATTCCACATACTGAGTAAAGCTTCCCCATTTTTTTAATTAAAAATACCCAACTCACCTCGTTTTACACCCGATATCAAGCAGTTTACCACTTGGCACATAAGTTGGATTTTACCTATCAGATTTATTTAACTGATTAACATAAAATCGATACTACCATGGCTAATTATAATCAAGAAATCATTTACAACCGAGGTTATCAGAATAACCCGGTCATCCCGGATTTATTCTCTTTATCCGAACTTGTCTCTATCGACAAATTGCAAAACGGCTTATTCAACATTCATATTGACAGCTCTACCAAATGGGCCAAAAGGACATTTGATATTTTCTTCTCAGGCTTGGTTTTAGTGCTAGGACTTCCCATTTATCTATTAATTGCAGTCATCACCAAAGCAAGCTCAAAAGGACCAATATTTTATACACAAGAAAGAATTGGGGAGAATGGCAAACCATTTCATATGATTAAATTTAGGAGTATGCGAACAGATGCCGAAAAAGATGGGCCGCAAACCACCTCCAACCAAGATCCCAGGATCACCAAGTGGGGTAACTTTATGAGAAAAACACACTTGGATGAATTGCCACAATTCTGGAACGTGCTCAAAGGGGATATGGCCATTGTTGGTCCAAGGCCGGAACGAGAACACTTCGTCAATCAGATAGTCAGTATATCTCCTAGTTACAAAAAACTGCAAGGAATCAAACCCGGCATTACTTCCATCGGCCAGGTGTACTATGGGTATGCCGAAACAGTGGAGCAGATGGTAGAAAGAATGAAGTATGATTTGCTTTATTTGACCGGAGTGAACCTAAAAACTGACTTGAATATTATTTACCAGACGGTGAAAGTAATGGCCAATGGTAAAGGCCAGTAGGTAATCCTTACCGTTTGACTAAAAACTGATTATCCAACACATCATTAAAACACCAACCACCAATTTTTCTAATCAGTTAAATGCCGAAACTTTGACATAGGTTTCGGCATTTTTTTGATTACACGGAAAAGTTGACTACCAGTAAAATAGGCTTAAACCGAAAAAAGCTATCCTTAAAAAGGATAGCTTTTTTCGCATAAAATTATTTACTAATCAAATCAAATGAGGAGAAGGTACGTCTTACCTAGGTCCCACATATGTATAATGCTCTACAAACGTACATCTTAATGCGCCGTTTTGGATCATATAATAGCTTACATCAATGGTCTTTTCATCTGCAGAAACCTCCACAAATTTATTGACACCATCTGGGTTCAAAGCTGCTTCACGACCATTGCCAGCAGGCTGTCCATAATAATTCACCACACCGGATACATTGTCACTGTCATCAAATTGGAAGATGGCTGCGTAGCTACCATAGTAGCTCAAACCAGATCCCGTGTTGAACACGTATCCTAAACCACCTAGTGCATAGTCATACCTAGCCACAGTGTTAGCTGATTGAGTCTGTAACTCTACTTCATAAGGATAGTACCCATAGAACGCAGGGAAGTTTACATCTACAAATTCACCGGTCACTTCATAAACACCATCATATTTGTTCTTCGCTACTACTGCATAGATTGCCGTATTGAAGTTGCCACTGATGGTACCATAGGATGAATTGGTAATGGTCAAAGGAAGAGCATAGCTTTTTGAGAAGTCAAATTGACTGGTCATCAATGTAACTGTTTTGGTCACTTGACGCTGACCCGCAGGGATGGTCACGCTCATGCCATCAATAGTATATAAATCAGAAGGAAGAACTTCGAAATGCGTCCCCTGATCTTCATTATAAGCTTCCAAAGCTGCTTCATCCACTTCAAAATCCACTACGATATCCGTAGGATTATCATGGGCACCAGAATAACTGATAATAAGCTCCAACTCCACCGCATCTACTGCATCAAAAGAGGAGATATAAAGTGGGTGAACACTCCCCGGGGCAGCAATGGCCCCGATATCGAAAAACTCGACAACGTTCTCTACCTGATCTGGATCGAAAAGCGGGTCCTCGTCCAAACAAGACGTCAAACCAAGCAACATCAAACCAAAAACTGCCAGTTTATTTATATGTTTTTTCATAATACTTTCTTATTTAATGATTATTGACCTTGCCAGAAAATCGTATTCACAAATTGGTCCATTCCAGCAGGCACATTATTAGGGTTCAACTGGAACTCTGTATCTGGGTACAAGAACCTGACAGGTAACCTATCAGCTCTGGTTGAAGTAGACAAGATAGAAGCAAATGTTTCTGAAGCTACACTGGAACCATTTACTATAGCAGGGTAAGCTGTTCTTCTAAACTCAGCCCAAGCTTCCTGACCATGAATAAAGTTCAAAGCAATATACTTTTGGGTGATAATGGCTTCCAATCTTTCTTCATCGGTAGTCGCCAAATCATAAACAACCAAATAGTTGTCTGGATTGTCTGCTTTATAGGTTTCAAAATCAGCTGCAGGATCCATCCCCGCTCTTACTTCTCCAGAAGCTTCTTTGTACAGGTACCTGTAGGAAGCAATCACTCCTTCTTCAAAAGCAGCAGCATCATCTCCTGAAATATAACCTCTCATATAAGCTTCTGCCTGCAACAAATAACTCTCAGCTGCCAGCATCATAGGCACTCCAGCTATCCTTGATTTCAATAATCCAATGGTATTGCTTGCATTCACACCTGTACCTTCACCCACATACCAAGCAGTCTGGTTAGAAAGTGCATCAGGGTTATCCGTTAGGTTACCCAACTGACCTCTAGGGGTACTGGTAGGAAATTCTCTATAAACAGCTGCTCCACGACCTTGATCAAGGATTTTGTTGCCATTATAGAAAGAGTACACAAAGATGCTTGGGATGGCTGATCTACCGCTTCCAGATAAGGACCCAGATGCATTGGTATGATAAGTCTCCCAATAAGGATTTTGCTTGCCAGAAGAAGCAATGTACCCAGGGTTCACCATGGCATCATCTTCCAAGAATCCGATACCGGTATCGATAGAAGCCAAAGCGCTGGTCGCAAAGCTATTGCCTTCATCAGAAGAAGCCAATCTGATCAATACCCTTAACTTCAAAGTATTGGCAAATTTAGCCCACTCATCCACATCACCGCCAAACATCACATCAGCATTCCCCATGGGTTGTGCCACATCTGAGTTCGCGAAAATATCGATAGCAGCATCCAGTTGGGTCACAAAATCCTGGTAAATGCTCACCTGATCATCATAAACAGGGGTTACAATCTCACTACCCTGAAGTCCTTCGGTATAAGGCAGGTCTCCAAAAACATCCACCATCATTTGGAAATCATACACTTTCATCACCTTGGCCACAGCATTGTAATAGCCCATTTCTGGAATCTCAGCAGTTGACTCTTCAATGTACTGGTAGTTGATCAAATCATCATAAGCTGAAGCCCAGGTACCAGCGTAAGACCCCGTGGTATAGTTGTAAGTGACGGTAGAACCCCATCCACCATAACCACCGGCATTGGCGGTATAACCTACAATCCAGCCTGCACTGGTATTAAAGCTTCTCGTTAAACTGGCAGTTCTTGTCAGCGCATTCGGCAATACCAGCTCGGGAGTGGCTGAAGTCGCCTGATTCGGGTTTTCATTGTCTCCCAAAAACTCACTACATGAGCTTAGGGCAATTAATGACAATAGAAATAATGTATTAAATATTCTTTTCATCTCAACTCAATTAAAATGTTAGTGAAATTGATGCACCATAGAACCTGGTTGGAGGCGTATTGCCCAAGGTCACAATACCAATGGCATTTCCATCACTGAAGTTATATTCAGGATCTGTGTACACATTTGACTTAGGCGTAAAGATCAAAAGGTTTCTACCTTGCGCCGTTACGGTAGCACTTTGGATAAAGCTTACCCTGTCCATAATGGTTGATGGAATATTGTAAGAAATGGCCACTTCTCTTAATTTCCAGTAATCACCAGAGATCAAGTAGTTATCCGCAATATTTCTTCTGTAAGAACCATCAGTCCAGAAACCTGCACCACCATCAGTTACTGTGATATTGGTGTTCTCAATGTAAGAACCTGGATTTTCCGGATCTTCATATACAGAGTTAGGGATTACAAAACGCTCTCTGTTGTAATAGGTAGTGGTAATACCAGATCCGGAGAAGTCAAATGATCCTCCACCATTGTAAAGAATTTTGTATCCACCACGGTATTCTGCCAAAGCATACAGCCTGAATCCTTTGTACAAGAATTCTGCATTAAGTCCCAATCTGTGCTTAGGAACTGTATTGCCCAATTGAACCTGTCCCTCAGCAGCACTTGGATAACCTGTAGTAGCATCTACAATGATTCTTCCCTGATCATCTCTTTCATAAGTAGTACCCATCAACAATGGGAAAGCTTCTCCTTCCACCGCATAAACTTGCGCCTGTCCACCTGTGGACAATTGAAGGCTTGGAAGGTCACCACTTAGGGATACTACCCAGTTGTCATTATAGGTGTAGTTGGCACCAATATTCACTTGGGTGTTGTTTCTTTCGAAAGCCACCACATTCAAGTTAGTTTCAATACCACGGTTGGCCACTTCTCCTGTGTTTTGAAGGTAACTAGAGAAACCTGTTGCTCTTGATACGCCAGTAGGAATAGTCTGGTCTACAGTTCTGGTATCATACCAGGTAAAGCTACCATTGATTTTATTGGCCAAGATTTCGAAATCAACACCAAATTCAATCGCAGTGGTCATTTCTGGCTTTAATTCAGCCTGTACCAAAGTATTGTCCAAGGTATAACCGGATAAAGAACCATAAGGGAATCCTTCTGAAGGACTAAAAGTAGGCATCAATTGATAAGCTCCAAAGTTAGTGGAGTTACCCAAGTTTACCTGACCTACTTTAGACCAACCCCCTCTTAATTTCAACAAGTTCAATTCAGAGATATCCTTCAAGGCCTGAATCGCTTCAGTCGCTACAAATGAAGCTGAAGTGGATGGATAGAAGAAGGAACGGTTATCTGGATCAAGGATGGAAACCCAGTCATTTCTGCCTGTTGCTTCCAAGAACAAGAAGTCCTTATAAGCCACTTTCAAACGACCAAAAACACCTACTTGGCTCGCCTCATAATTGGCTTCACTGGCACCTGGCTCACCTACCCTGTTGGATACATTATACAATCCCGGGATCACCAAACCATTGGCAGATACACCAACAGACTTGTACCTATTTTTTCTCAAACTTTGTCCCAACAATACGTCGAAGAACCAATCATCACCCACCGCTTTTCTCATATTGATCAAGAAGTCAGTATTGATCTGAGTAGAGAAACCAGAACCATCAGAAACCCCACCAGCGATATCTGTCTTTGCTGCTGAAATATCTTTGGTGTAGTCTGTAAAGGTAAATTTACCAGTCGTATTCTTATTGTAGAAAGAACGGTTAGAAATACCTGCTCTATAAGTAAAGTCCAACCACTGTAGTGGCTTGTACTTGAATTCAATATTACCTACGATATAATCGTTGCCCGCTATCTGACGGTTGTTGTCAATGGTAAAATACGGGTTATCGTAATACTCGTTATAATAGCCATTAGGATTGGCAAATGGATCATTCTCCCAATCCTGGTAATTCGTAAATGGAATATGTGCTGGCGTTTGAAGGATTTGATCAAACATACCAGAAGTAGCAGTAGTTCTGTCATACCTGTTCTGCACATAGTTGGTAGAATAACTCATCAAGAGGTTCTTACCAAAATCCCTGGTACCGTTGAAACGTACCGAAGCTCTTTTGTAGTTATCCCCTGGAGTAGTACCATTGTTATTAAGGTACTGAGCAGAAAAGAAAGTGGTGGAATTTTCCCCACCGCCAGAGATAGACACATCCGTCTGGTTGGTAATCCCCATATCCCAGAATTCATTTTTGGCATTGGTAGGAGAATAAGGAACTGTTTGGATTGAACCATCTTCTAATGGCTTACCTATCTCCACCATAGAACCGTCAAATCTTGGTCCATATTGTTGGTTTTCATAAGGAACATATTGGTGAGGATAACCTCCTGCATAACCTGAACCAAATGACTTTTGGATCTCAGGATAGAAGCTCACTTGCTCCAAGTTCACTGTATGGCCTACCTGAATATTGGTTTCACCTGCTTTTCCTTTTTTGGTCACCACGATCAAGGCACCATTGGAAGCTGCTGAACCATAAAGGGCTGCAGCATTGGAACCATTAAGAACAGTGATTTCCTGAATATCCTCAGGGTTAAGGTTGCCTAGGATCGTATTTGGTACAATTACGTTGTCCACAACTACCAAAGCTTCGTTATTACCAGTTAAGGACCTCATACCCCTCAATACTACCCTTACGTTGGGATTCACCCCACTACCAGTAGTATTGATCTGAAGACCTGCTACTTTACCTGTCAAACCAGAAGCCACGTTCATGGCCTTACCTTGGGTAACAGACCTTGTTTCGATACTGGTGGCATTGTATCCCATTTCAATTCTTCTGGATTCAACACCGGCAGCACCAGTTACCACAACTTCACTTAAGCTTTGCACATCTGCATTCAGTACCACGTTGAGTGTGGATTGGCTTCCCAAAGGAATCTCTTTGGAAGTGGTACCGATAAAACTGAAGACCAATACAGAGCCGCCTTCAGGAACTTTTAGGGTGTACTGACCATCGATGTCAGTAGCGGTACCGACGGTGGTACCTTTAACCAAGACAGAAGCCCCGGGGATAGGCGTTCCATCTTCTCCGGAGGTAACCGTTCCGGAAACGGTGCGGGTCTGCCCAAAGGACAAGGCAGTCACCATCAGGGCCATAAGCCCTAACAATAAAACTTTCTTCATAATGATTTAATTTTGGTTTAACAGTTAGCAATTTAAGCGAAGAACTTCCAAAAATCCAAATACCCTGCCATATAGTAATATTCGTAAAATTACATTTTTGAAACTTTTGATAATTTATATGTCATTACACTTAATATTATTTTACACTACATTAATAAACATTCCTAATCAACTGAAAAAAAGTTAAAAAAAGTTAACAATTAAAATGATATGTTAATCAACCATTCAAATCAACTAAATCTATGGGAAATAAATCAATAGGAATATTCCCTCCTATTTCTATACATTTCTAATTAAACAATAAGGAATAAAAACAGTGAAAACTTAAAATATTATATTGAGTTTATTTACAAACAACATATTTTACTTTACTATTTACATAAAAAATGAAATTTAATAACTTGATCAAATTATTAAATCCAATAAAAATATACAGATTATTTATCAACAATCAATTTTTACCCTATGAAACCCATATTTAACCTAAAAACATTAAAACTATATTATCAGGGTTAAAAACAAACCGAAATCCTGAACTTTTGCAATTTTTTAACAAAAAACTTTAAAAATTAAAACTAACATATTAATTAACACTTTATTAGTTTATTACAAAAATAATAAACAAAATACAATTTATTTATCGCAAACTATCAACTGGTATATTTTTTTGTTTGATAATATAAAATCTTTCGAATTAATCCTCCTATTTTTCCCACACTATTTGTGCAATCACTTTTCTCCATGGTCTTAGTACACCAGCTCGACCGTGCCTCCCCAAGCATTTGTATCTTCCCCCCCCCCTGAAAACACAAGAGTCATTTCAACCAAAACAACAAAGCTGGACACCATGGCCCAGCCTTGTTTAATCAAATATTTTCCATCACCCACTTACTTAGGGATAGTTCAGTTCAAAGGATTCAAAAGCCCCACTCTTTTCTCCTTTCACAAAGATTCCCGGCTTGACACCCCACTGCCAAAACTCTAAAAAATCTCCAACTACCTCAGTTGTTCCTTGCTGGTCGATAGCGATATCTTGCCAATCCCCTTCAGCTTCTTGATAAGCAAAGGCTATCTTATGCCCTTCCTCCACCTTAGCTTTTAACACTACACCTTCACTTAACCGTAACTGTAATGATGCCAATTCTTCCCATTCACCATTTCTTACTTCAAAAAGAGTCAACTTTCCACCTTGAAACCCCAAACCAATACTGCTATCATGTGTCCCATAAACCAGAATGCCCTTCATTACATCAGACTGACTGTTCAACTTAGCCCTCACTTCATAACTTGGCCTCTGAGGGATAACAGACAATGCCATATCAATGGGACTATTTTGATGCTTGGCCTTTCCTCCTAAATATAACACTCCATCCTTGACCTCAGTTGCTGGTAAGAAGCTGGCCAGATCCCAACGCCAAAATTCACCTAATTGATCCTGATCAAATTCATCCTTGATTCCTGAAAGCTCTTGCTTCTTCACTTGTCCTTCCATCAAATCCAATGTTTTAAAATAGGGCCATCCGGTTTTTTCGTCCCAACTTAATGGACTCAGCAACCCTGATC
This sequence comes from Echinicola sp. 20G, assembly GCF_015533855.1. Lineage (GTDB taxonomy): Bacteria > Bacteroidota > Bacteroidia > Cytophagales > Cyclobacteriaceae > Echinicola. The sequence continues at coordinate 5,562,377 of NZ_AP024154.1, forward strand.
TACCCATATAAGGAAAACCTACCTTTTGATAGGCATGATACAGGTAATACCATTCCTCATTACTCGTCATGATGGGCGTTCCATGCCCAGGACATTTCCAATCTCCAAAATCTGTCAATATGGGATTACCGCCATATTTCTCCCATGGACCTTCCATATGTTTGGCCCTGGCTACACCTACCTTATAATCACAACCACCTCCACAACAGGCCGCACCGGAATACAGCAGGTACAAATATGCTCCGTTTCGGACAATAGACTGCCCTTCAATGCCCCCTCGCTCCCAGGTTTCCGCTTCAGCTGTGACCACTTCAAACACCTCTCCCTCCAGTTCCAATCCATTTTCTGATAATTTAGAACCCAAAATCTGGATCGGTTTATCCGGGTTTAGGCCATAAGCTTTCCAAGTAACATAGCCTTGCCCCTCCACCTCATTGACAAAGGCATCTATGCTCTCCGAACCCCATTCGATCAAAACTCCATGATCTTCAAATCCTTTTTGGATATCTCGGGTACTGGCCACACCAATACAGGATACGCCATCCTTTCTTTTGGCGGTATAATAGCAAAAAAAGGTTCCATCCTTATAATACAGTTCTGGCGCCCAGAAACTGGACATGGTCCATTCGGGAGCTTCCATAAAGACATAATTTTGAAATTCCCAGTTCACCAAATCTGTCGAACGGTAAATGGGATAAATGGGCGCCCAGTCATTGGAAGTGCCACAGGCATAATAGGTATCCCCTACTTGTATCACAGAAGGATCAGGAAACTCACCAAGGATCACAGGGTTCTCTATAGGTAGGTTGGAAACCAGTTCAACTTGATCTTGTTGCTTATTTCCGCTACAACCCCAAACGAGTGTTAACAATAAAAATAAAATAGGTTTATTCATAGGTTTATCGATTTAGTGACTAAATATAGGGAGATTAATGGAAATATCACACCTTAAATGATAAGCTTGGATCATCCTTCCTGACCCGGTTTATTATTGATCACCTAAAAATGTAAGCCATAACTCTATCGTGATGGCTATTGGAAAGTAGAGTAATTAAAGCCATCATTACACCTCTACAGGTTTCCAGTTCTAAATGGCTTTATCTACATATAGTATTAACAATATGTTTATTTAACAAACTTATCGTGGTTTACTAAACAAACATATACTATTTTAGTATAGATAAAACCGGATATAATTATGAACTATTTATTGGTATTGAACACTGGGAAAAGAGTGGAAAGCAGAATTCATAAAGCTAAACACCTTTTGGGAGAAAAAATCGGTCCATTCCCAAGTATGAATAGCAAAGCTCATATGACTTTAATGGCAATTTCCACATCAGCTTCATATGCTGAAATAATTTTCGATGATTTGAGCGAGCAGCTTATAAATTTTCCAGCCTACGCTGTTAATTTCTTAGGAATTGCTGCCTGGGAACATCAAAAAGTGATCTATGCCTGCCCGAGTCAAGAAGAAACCATAGCACTTGGAAGTCAACTAACCTTGATCTTGTCAAAATATCCCGGGGTCAAGGTTTTTCACTCCCTTCGAGAAGGAAACGGAACGGCCCATACCACTATTGCACGTGGATTGACCCAGTGGCAATTTGAAGTAGCCAAAGATTGGTTATTGCCTATCCCCTTTCAAGATAGCTTTATAGTAAAGGAAATAGTAATTCTCAAAAAGTTAAATCCACGTGATCCCTGGGAAAAATTAAGGACTTTAAAATTAGGAGGTAATTGAACAGACATAAAAAAGTCCTAGGATTGAACTTCCTCGGACTTTTTTCCTCTTCAATTCAACCTCACATTCGAACGATCCTTGAACTGACTCCAAATACAAAAAATATATTTAATTCCCTCCACCCTGATCGTGACAAGTCTTTAGGGATCTTTCCAGTATTTCGTTGGACTGATTTATCCTTTCTTCATAATAACCGGCTAGTTCCTCTGTCCTCATCTCGTACAAACCCAATACTGTTGCTTTTTCTTGGTCTCTCGACTCCTCCAACAACTCCATTACCTGATCACCATATGTTTGAAGGGTCAAACGCCCTTGCACAGCATATATCACTGCATAATAGCGCATAGTTTGCCCCAGTACCACGCTAAATCCATTCATTTTATTGATAAGACCGAAAAGGTGGTTAACTACATTCCGAAGTTCTTCTTCTTGGCTTTCGTAATGGGTATCAAACAACGATGACCGAGTAGTATAGCGCTCATCTGCTTCTCTTACTCGACGGCCGTAATTCTCATCCAAAACCGCAATGACCGAATCTCGCTGATGGTCTAGCGACATTATTTTATTATCATAGGCCTGATTAGCTGCATCAGAACATGCATCAGTCAAAGCTGTTATTCGAAAATTGCTCAGCTCTTCCCAAATGCCCTCCGTGGAACCTCCTACCATTTTAAGTCGGTTTCCCTCTCCTGCCCCCATACCTAAAGTCATACTTGGCAACACAGCCAGCACCTCCTCAGGTGCCTGTTCCAAAGCAGAGACCAGTTCATCATAAGCTTCATCCAATTCTTGATCTAGGTCCAGTATTCTCTCCAATCCAGCCGCATCTATACTGTTTGCAGCGCTTTTGAACTCTGCAGAAAGACCATCTGCAAAATTAAAAACAAGGTCAAGATTGGAACTGGTCTGAGCATTGATTTCAGCTTCAGAATTGGCCGTCTCCAAGTTGGTTATTGTTGCTAGGGTAAGTGGAGGGTTTTCAATCCCCCCAATACTTGGTTCTACCACCTCTGGGTCTGGATCCTCCACAGCCGGGATATCCGTCACCGCTTCGAATTTTTTACTTTGATAATCATAAGGATCCAATGTTTCCAGATCTTTCTTACCACATTGCGTCAGCAGCAACAAAACCAGCATTAATGGGGCAGGTATTAAAAACTTCTTCAACTGCATATTTCTCCTCTTTATCATATAATTGGTTATTTGGGGTAGATAGGAATATAGCTATGGGAGTATAAACTAAGCATAGCTTTAAAGAATTATCCCCCTTTATCTGAAAAGCCCAATCAATAATTTCCCCTTCATCTCCTTCTGAAAATCAAGGAATAACCCAAGCCTTGACTATCCAAATTTTTACACCAAGGTAAGCACAAAAACTCCCTTCCTTCCGATTAATTTCGTTCAATTTATTTTATTCACCAAAAAACAAGACGCAAAAAACAAAAAATTGGACAGTTTGTAGATATAAGACGAGAGACGCTAGACATTAGACAATCAGACAGCAGACTTTAATCTCCCTTCTCATGTCTCAAGACTAGCTACCTGTCTACCACCAAGAAGGTTTACCTTACTTTAGGAAGGTTTAATACTCAAATAACATCTGTGTTTATCTGTGTCCATCTGTGGACTATAGTTTAAGGCACTAGACGCTAGACCCAAGACACTAATACCATACACTAGACTTTAATCTCAAGTCTCACACTTCATACTTCCCTCTTCCAACTTCGTACTTCCCACTTCAAGCCTCCCACTTCCTACTTAATCACCTGTGGACCATATCATAAGACATTAAATACTAGACGATAGACACTAGATATCAGATAATAGAATTAAGATCAAGTCTCATGCCTCCATCCTCATAAACAAAAAGACCTGCTCTTTCAAGCAGGTTCCTCCTAGTTTGGACTGGTTTAATTCTTTATATATATCCACTATTTTACCAGTTTAGCCTTTAAAGCGCACCCCAATAATTATTTACATTAAATGGTCAATTGCCTCAGCCTTCCAACTTCGTACTTTCCACTTCCAACTTCATACTCCCCCCTTCGTACCTCCCTCTTCCCACTTCAATTGTTTCTTTGAAGCTTATAAGGAGAGCCTTCAAGTACCCTTGGGGAGTTGCGGACATTTTGACGAATTTTTCGTAAAGTAACCACATTGATCACGCTTCCCATACTGATGGTCATGGTCACCACTATCGGCAGTACCACCATATCCCCAAAAGCACTGCAGGAAATGATTACCCCAATAAAGAGCAGCTTGGTACTCCCCAACATTAAGGCCACCTGATCATGACCGTAGCCCATGCGCAACAGAAAGTGATGGATATGGGACTTGTCGGGTGAAAAAGGTGACTTCCCCCTTCTAATCCTGCGCACAAAGACCCTTAAGGTATCATAACAGCAGATTACCATCATCACCAAGCCACTGGCCAAGGGCGCCTGAAAGCGATAAGTGGAAGACTCGGGTAAAATATGGCCATTGGCCTGAATAAAAAAGATACTCATACTGGCCAAAAATAAGCCCAAAGGCAAAGAGCCCGTATCACCCATAAATATTTTGGCAGGATGCCAATTAAAGATCAAAAAGGCCAACAATGCCCCCAGCATCGCCAGACACATCAAACCCTCGGAAACAAAGCCTGCATATAGGAACCACACCCCTAAAAATGTACAGGATATCAAACACAAGATACCCGCCAAACCATCCAAGCCATCAATCAGGTTATAGGCATTGGTCAAGCCTACCAACATAAATACACTCAATCCATAACTCAACCATAAAGGCAATTCTCCTACCCCTAAAAAGCCATAAAGACTGTTGATACGGATATCCCCTAAGACCACCACTAAGATAAAGGCAAGCAGTTGTCCCAGCAATTTATGTAAAGCCGACAATTCTTTTTTATCATCCCAAAAACCAACCCCCATCAAAATCCCCATGCTGATCAGCACATATTTCATTTGCGACATCTCCTCATAAGCCACATTGATCAGCACCGCCGTACCAAATGCCAGAACAATTCCAATCCCCCCCATTGAAGGGACTGACCTATCATGGATTTTCCTGCCTCCAGGATGGTCCATGATGTTGCTTTTCTTGATTAAGGAAATTACCAGGGGCAAAACAACTATGCCGGTGATAAAAGACAGGGTAAGGGTCAGGATTACTTCCATGGTTTGAAATTAGTATTAAAAGTGGTGCTTGTTTAGGTTTAGCTCCAAGGGAGCACTATTTTATTGCTAATACATTTATCGTACAAATTGCAGCAGGGGCCCCATTATCGACCCTGAATAAAGAATCCGTTATATTGACGGGTAATGTCTCCAAGCTTAGGCATGCCCAGCCTAAAGCTTCTATTGACAGATTGTTCATTATTATAGGTATACTCCCAACGAAACTCCTCCGTGGTCCGTAATTCCAGCTTTTTGCCCCGTAATATTTTACCGGGAAACAAGGGAAAGGCAAATTGAAACCCAATGGTTCTTCCATTTTCCGACAAAGAGCCAAACAGGCCGATATCTACATTGCCAAACTGCTTGATCATATCCAATCTAGCCCCCAAATCATCATACAAAAAACGTCCGCCTGTCAGTCTAAAACTTATATCCTCTATGGGCGTCCGGTACTCCACATCTGTCAAAAACATCAGGTCTTCTAAATCCCCAGAATAAAATTGTCCTCCCTGGATCACATATCCTCCAGTATAAGCGACTTCCAGGCCCAGGCTCCATCTTTTGTCCAATGGTGCCCAACGGTATTGCAGGTCCAGCCCATAGCGGTCCGAAAAAAAAGTACCTACACTCAGTAGGCTATAATGAACATTTTGCCACTGCTTAAAATAGGTCAATTGACTGGGTGCCCATCTGTGTTTAAGGTCCTGACCATCCAGTGAATTTTGTATAGGAATCAGCAAACCCGTTTGCACGCTTAACCCCGGCAGCAAATACACCCTTGTATCAAGAATCACATTAGTTTTGGTCCTGACAGGTTGTTCATAGTAGCCAAAGCGGGCAGTCACATCCGGTACAATACGGAAGTGAAAGCGATAAGCCCCTATTCGATTTTGTGCTTTGTAAAAGGAATACTCATCTTCATTCAAAGCCCTGACCTCCCCCTTATTGGCTGCGTACAAACCCATGGGGCGGTTATGATAGAGCGGTACAAAGAAGACTTTTTTACCCTCCACTTCACCCAATACCCTTTGGGCATATTCCATGCTGTGGATGGGGTTTCTGAAATTCCTATGCTCAAAATACACTTTGATGCTATCCCCGTTTTCCCTGATATGAATTTGCTCAAATCCTTGTTCAAAGAGCTGGGCCTTCCACAGGGCCGCTTGATCGAGGTCCTGGGCATAAAGCACCCTCCCCCCAAGCAACAAGCCAAACAGCAAGCCTAAAACATATTTTAACATCTCATGCTTTTTTATTTTTTCCTAGATGTTTGAATTAGATGCTAGAATTTAGACGCTAGACATTAGACCTATCTGCCGCCAAGCAGGTTTACCTTACTTCAGGAAGGTTTACTTCTTACTTCCCCCTTAATCACCTGTGGACTATAGTTTAAGACACTAGATATCAGACGCCAGACCTTATACTCCCTGCCAAATCTCACTTCTAATGACTCAAGACTAGCTTCTCAATACTCAAATAACATCTGTGTTTATCCGTGTCCATTTGTGGAATATAGTTTAAGAGGCTAGTAGACATCAGACGCTAGATGTTAGACAATAGACTTTAATCTCATATCTAACCTCACATGTCTTATGTCTCAATACCCACTACTCCCTACCTGTGTCTGCCGCCAGGCAGTTTTACCTTACCTTAGGAAGGTTTACCTTACTTCATACTTCCAACTTCTTACTTCCAACTTAATCATCTGTGGACTATAGTTTAAGACACTAGACATTAGACCTGTATGCAACCAGAAAGGTTTACCTTACTTCAGGAAGGCTCAAAAATCAATACCATTCGCTAAAATTATAGGTCAAATAAATCCCCAATTCTATTCCTTTAACATCTACTTTATAGTCTTGGGGGGCTTGCCCCACCTCACTGGCATACAACTGATTGTATGAGCCCATATTGTACCGCCCCTCTAAGGCCAATCCCAAAGTACTACTGAGCACATACTCCAGCCCTGCTTTGAAATGCAAACCAAAGCTACCTCCTTCAAAGGTATTGGTTTCAATGCTGTCATCTCCTTCCGAAGCCACCCGTTCTACCTTGTTCTTGATATAATAACGGTTGGCACCTGCGCCGATGGAAGCATTCAACTTGTCCTCCACCAAATCATCAAAATTATAGACCAGTCCCAGGGAAATTGGTAAGATCAGTTGTTTGTTTTCCAATGACAATATGGGACCCTCATCAATCTGGCTTTGCCCTTCAAACTTGGCCATCCATAAAGCCAATCGGGTATCCAAGGCCAATCCGCCAGCAAGCCCCAGCTCCACACTCAAGGTGGGCATCAAGCTGCCTTTTGTAAAACTCCCGTCATTTTCCTCATTTCCTAAAAATGCCCGCTCATCATATCCGTTATAGGATCGGTTCCAATAGGACATGCCTATTCCCAGGTGGTTAAACTCTATTTGGGCTTTTGCAGGAAAAGTTGCCAAGGCACCAAAGGCCATGGTCATGCATAGTAATAATAAGGTACTCTTTTTCATTGTGTGGTACATTATGGATAGAAATTTCCCCACCTGGTGAGGCAGGGACAAGCTTCAACCGAAAAGAAAATACCCGGACCAATGATATTGGCCCGGAGATTTTCCTTTTTCAGTAGCAAGCTTATCTAAAAATACTATTGTACCCATTCAATTGCAAACAATATTTATTTTGTTGCTTCTACCCATCATTTAGCACTTTATATTAAGATCATGCTGTATCCATATTTTGAATCATGCATAAATCCTATGTGCCGCTTATTTAGGGTTATCCTAAATTTAGTTGCCGCTACCTTGGTTGTGACAAGCTTCAAACGCAGCTTCCAAAAGTTCGTCAGCTTTTTCCACGCGCTCATTGTAAAGCTCCATCACTTGGGCAGTTCTCATTTCTTTAAGCTCCAAAGCCTTCTCTTTTTCAGCATCTCTCTTTGCCTCAAGCATAGATACTACCTTGGCGCACCAAACTTCAATTGTAGTTCGGGCATGAACGGCATAGATGACTGCAAAATAACGGATGGTTTCTGCAAAAGATGCACTGAACGCTTCAATTTTATCGGCTACATTATACAAAGCAATTACAGAAGTCCTGAGTTTGGCCAACTCCACTTCATAATTTTCATCATGGTTAGCCTTACGAGTGGTATATCGCTCATCAGCTTCAGTTACCCTTCTCTCGTAATTTTCTTCAATAACCGTTAAGGCACTTTCTTTTTGCTCATCCAACTTTTGGATTTTTTCATCATAAGCTTGCTGAGCAGCATCAGAACAAGCACCAGTCAAGGCCGACATACGGTAATTTGGGATACGCTCCTCAAAGAACTTAGCTACCTCTTCAGCCTTTACTCGGTTTCCTTCTTCAAGGATATCGAAGTCTTCGGTCAACTCCATTTGAGGCAACATCGCCAATACTTCAGTAGGCGCATCTTCCAAGGCTTTTTCAGCCCCTTTGAAAGCCTCGTCCAAAGCTTGGTCTGCATCCAAGATCTTGTCCAAACCAGCCTCGTCGATTTCTTTGGCGGCAGTTTTAAAATCCGCTGATAAAGGAGCGGAAAAATTACTGATCTGCTCCAAGCTGTTTTTAGTCTCAGTGCTGATCTCACCTTCTGAACCCGCCCCTTCCAAGTTTGAAATGGCCGCCGTGGTCACCTCTGGGTTTTCTACACTACCTGTCTCAGGCTCCTGTACTTCCGGCTCTGGATCTTCCACATCAGGGATGTCCTCAACAGCTTCAAATTTTTTACTTTGGTAATCATAAGGATCCAAGGTTTCGATGTCCTTTTTGCCACAATTGGCCAAAAACAAGATAGCGAAAACAAGGCTTAGGGCCTGTAATCCCCGCCATTTCGTTTGATTAATTTTCATAATTAAAAGATTTAGATATTAGAAAAAGGTTTAAATGGTGAATAAATTTTACGTTTTATGATTTTTCACATTATCCTGTTCGACACTGTTTTTTGCCAGTACCACATCAATGAAATACTTGCTTAGGTCTACAGTTTTTTAATATAAAGCTTGATGGTCAGTAGGTTGCTGGGTGTGCAAAACCTTAAGGGTATGATCTATAAAAAGCAGTCATGTCTATTTTTAATCCTTAAAATATGGTCAATATTATTACTAGTACATGGGATCATATCCCCACTCTTTTCACCCTCAGAAATTTTCCCCAAAACTACTACTAAAACCTATTTTAACCAACCATTATTTGGTAAATAAAACACTTTATACCCGGTATTTATTTATTGACTTACAAAAATACATATTTATAAGTAGTTAATAGACTATATAGCCCTGCTCCCCTTGATGCAGTTACCATAGTCCCAGTGACTGTGCTGGTCATTATTTGGCTGGGGAATTAGTCAATTATTACTCCTACTACAATCAGAATAAGCATTGATACATAAAATTAATGGGTGTTTATTGTTTTGCCTCTGCTTAGTTTTCTATTTTAAAGGAAGTACTTGGGTAACGCTTCCCCTCAAACCGTAGAAACCATTAATTGTCTACTTTTCTGGTCTTTTCATATTGTCTCAACTCCTTCGGCTTAAAATCCAAAGGAAATTGCATAGATACATTAAAGCCCAACTCTTTTCCTTCAAAAGTGTAAGCATTTAGACTAAGCCAATTCTTAACCTCCACAAAAATACCCGCATTCACTGTGCTGGTATTGTACTCCACCATGACTCCTCCCCAATCTATAGGTCTATAGGAAGCCCCACAAAAAAAACCATTCAAATAATGATTGCCAAACTCAGTCTTTTTTCTAAATCGATAAGGGGCATTCTCAGAATAATCACCTGCCTTCCGACCATAATAATAGGGTAAGCCATAACCAATTGAGCCAGAAAAATCCCCATAATTTGATTTAAAGGTTTTACTTGCCACTAAGTAGTCCTGGGAAAGTTTGGGGTCACTGGATCCGGGCGCAGTCAATACCAAAACAACTGAAGGAAATAATCTCCTTTCTTTAAATAAGTGAAACCGGAAATCGAAATGTCTATCCCCAACCCCTACCTTATCAGGTATCTTAGGGCGATAGGTTAAGGTAAAATTCACTTCTAAAAACTCTACGATCCCCGCTCTTACACTATAAAAATTGGTGGTGTTGACTTCTGATATTCCCCCTCCCTTTGGTACATAAGTTTGTGCATAGGCATAAGGAACATAGCCAAATGAAAACCCAAGATTTCTTTCGGCATTCCATACAGCCGATGGTGTCGTCATATAGCCAGACTTGCCCAACATATTTACTTGGGCCCTTAGGGCTAACACACTCGCTCCATTAATTAAAAAATAAAAAACTATTATCCTCAAATGAAGATATGATTTTTTCAAGGATACCTTTCTCCTATAAACAATTTGTTTCTTGATCCCATCCATTGAGTTACCCTTAACTTTTCGAAAACCCTTCGAAATAAATCTAAAAAAGCCGCTCAACCAAGTATAAATCACCCGCTAAACGGACAATTCTATAACAGGCGGAACTTTCTCATACCACTCCTGAAGATCCAAATTGATCACCTTTGCAGCACTCCAATCAATCCTTTTATCAGCCGTTTCCAAATCTATAAACTCAAAATCCGTCAGTAGGCTTCTCAATTTCTTTTCCGTGGAATTTAAGCCGTAGTAACTTTTAAACTGCCTTAGTTTTGACAAACCAGGAACAATGGGCTGTGATGCATCAAAATCTCTGGGATGAAAATAGGTCATCGTATAATTCGAACTTGAAGTCCAGCTTTTAAGCAAAGAATAGGGAAACAGACGCAAATAACCACCCCCAGAAAAAACAATTTTTTTGCCCAATATGGAATGTAGATTGATAGGAAACTCTTTAATTCTCATTCCTTCTATTTCTATCCAACTTGGCGCTGCTTCTCCAAATTCAGGAAAACCACCATGGCTTCTATTTGCAGGAAAAACTGAACAGTCAATTTCAATCCCATTCAGCAGCATTTTTTCAAAAGCCCAGGCATTGGATTGCATGATTGAAAATCCAGGTGCCCTAAAACTCCTTACACGCTGGCCGGAGACATCCTCCAGTTTTTTGATGGAGTAAACCAAATCTTCCACAAAACTATCGGGATCATGTTGAAAGATAAGCTTATGGTTAGTGGTATGGCTCCCGATTTCATGACCATGGGCTGCAATCTGCCGGATTACTTCCGGATACTTCTCTGCTACCCATCCCAAGCAAAAAAAGGTAGCTTTTTGATCAAATTCTTCTAGAATACTGAAGATCAAATCCATATTCTTATGCAACCGATTTTCAAATTTCTCCCATTTATCCGGTGTGGCGGTTTCGGGATTATCCAAGATATGAAACCAGTCCTCAATATCAAAAGTTAAAATGTTCATCTCATTCCTGATTTTTGTTTTCTAAAACTTGGGTTTAACTGTTTTAAAAACCCTCCTATCGTTCCATAGATAAAGGGCATTGGATCACTCAAACTTCCTTCCTGATAGAATACATCTCTACCAAAGAAATGAAACCAACTAGGCTTCGAACTGAATCTATTTTTACTGTATAACATCCACAGAGAGTCCAAACCAAAATACCTCAAATATTTTCCGGGATTATAGGTGTATTTTTTGGCAGTGCCTCCCAGTGATTCCGCTACAATATTCTGTACAAAATCTACCCCGGATACCAAGGAAGACTTAATGCACGCAGGAACACGTGGATTGATTTCCATAATCTTTACCTGGCCATCCCGACGGTCTTCGATCAAATCGAAATCTGCGAAACCCACCCATTTTAATTCCTTCAAAACATTATGGCATACTTCTACTAATTCCGGACTTTCTATGCTCTGGTTGCAACAGCTACTTCCTCCGTTTTCCGGGTAAAACCTGATCTTATGGATCACGGTCGCATTGACCAGTGCTTGGTCCCTGCCCACAAAAAGCTGCACCTTAAACTGTCTGCCCCCTGAAGGAATAAATTCCTGAAGATGACTGTCTCCAAATTCCTTGAGTACTCCAGACACTCGTTCCTGGAATTCCTCGTAGGAATTGACCAAGGTAATTCCCCTCCCCCCCGTGGTCTTGTTGGGTTTGATTAAAGCAGGATACTTAAAACCCTGCATCCCATCTACGGGCTGATCATGTGATAAATCTATGGTTTGCGGATGGGGAAAATGATGCTTTTGGCACAAAGCCATCAACTGGTTCTTATCATAACCTCTGTCAAATACCTCCCAGTCCGGGATCAAAAAGCCCGCATAAGGGGACAGCTTTTCCTTGAATTTGCTCAAAAGGGTCGCTGAATCATCATTCAAAGGAAACAATACATCGATCTCATTCTGCTTTAAGTAATGGATCAAAAATTCCAAATATTCCTCTGGATGCTTATTTAATGAAGGTGATAGGATCTTCTCCTTAACATATTTGGTCCTGAATCCATATGACATTTTATCATCGCAAAATGACACGGCTTCATAACCTAATTCATGTAAAAATTTGGCGATAGCAATCGCCTGAACGGTTTGGCCGTCCAATAAAAGAACTCTCTTTTTCTTCATGATTATCTTCTCGAGGAAATGATTTTAGCTGGAATACCTCCTACGATCGAATAAGGCGGTACGTCCTTATTGACAACTGATCCTGCTGCAATAATAGCTCCCTTTCCTACGTTTACCCCTGCAAGGATTATTGACCCGGCACCTACCCAAACATCGTCATCAATAACCACCGAAGCATCATAATATGCCTGGTTGATAGAGGGAATATCGGTGCGGTCAAATACATGGTTGAATGCAAATATCATCACATTTGCGCCCGTATGAACATAATTCCCAATTCGTATTTCTCCCCTTTCCTTTCCGGCTTGAAATACATTATTGTGGTTGATCAAACAATGATCGCCTATAGTAATTCTTTCGGCTTGACGTAAGATGACCGTAGGGTGCACTTTTGACCTTCCTATCCGGGCCTTTTTGTTTCCAATTACATAATTTACTATATAATATGCAAATAACCGAAATGAATGACGAATAAATTGTAATGAGAAAATAGCCTTGATTATTTCTGTCAAGTATTTTCCTTTGGAAGGCCTGTCAAAATCCACTAAATGTTTATCATTCATACGCCCTCCTTGATGATCCCCGTTCCAAAATTATTTTTACGGCAGACTGCATTAGAAAAAAAATATAGCGAGGGTATTTTTTCAGAAATTCCATGGGCCTTTCTTTAAAGCGCCAAAACACCCCTGTAAGTCCTAGCTTTTGAACACTCGCAGATGGCATCTTGTACTCTCCCAAAAGGTACCTGAAAGCCGCCCCTACATTGATAATGATCTTGTGGTCCGTATGTTCAATTAACTTGGACGAAAACACATCCTGCTTGGGTGATCCCAACGCTAGCCAGACGATGTCACATTTGCTTTCATTGATCATCTTGCCAATGGCAGCATAATCATAATCCTCTAGATCCTTAAAGGCAGGAGAATAAGTACCAACTATTTTTGTTTTCGGATAGGCCTTGACATATTTATTAACCAATAGACCCAAGACCCCTTCTGTATCTCCCAATAAAAAATGTTTGATTCCCGATACTTCATCAGCCATCATGCTTTCCATCAGCTCAGGACCGGAAATGCGCTCCAAATGGGATACCCCTGCCAGTTTCCCCAACCAAACCAAAGGCATGCCGTCCGGGATGATCGCCAGGGCATTGTTTTGGATTTTACAATAGGTAGGGTCTTGACTGGACAAATAAGCAGTCCGGGTATTGGTCACACAGATATAGCCATTCTTTTTTCCTGCATTTTCACAAATCCAAGAGGATAACTCCTCCTTAGACCTGGTAGATATCATAAGCTTGCCCGCCTTAAACTTCTTCCTTTTCATATCATTAAAGCATATTTTTATCTTCTAGGTTATTACGCATAGAACTAGTATCCTTCATTGCCCATCGAGCCATATTTTTAAAGTCTTTAAATCTTTTAAAAAATAGCTTAATTAATGATAAAACCCCTTTATACTTTATTTGAAAATGAATAGTTGAGATAGAATGTAAAATTATCTCTTTTTTATATTGCTCCTTGTAAAACTTCTCATATTCATTAGAGTTTTCTTTGAGCAGCTTTGAAACACTATTCCAACTATTTATAATTTTTTCTTGCTGTTTCTCATTTGGAAAAACAGTACTCAAATCTTTTGATATAAAAGTCGGTTTGATGCACCAATCCAACAACTCACTATTTTTTATTGTAACATCTAAAACACATGCCTTTCTTCTCCTTTCAGATTGTCCATCCATAATAAAATCACCAATGCTATAAAAAATAGGTTTGCCTTTGTAATATTCCATTCCTCCTAAAACATGAGGATGAACAGTGACTATACAATCTACTCCTAAATCCACCTTTTCATGCAGTATTTTTCTAAAAGCAGGGTTTGGAAACCTAGTAAACATTATTCCTCCGTGCGCATACAAAGCCACAAAATAGCCGAGGTCCTTGTATTGTTTAATCTTTTTATCAATTATGGGGTTTTCCAACCAAAGTAGCTTCTTATCAAAATGTTCATCCATCGGAACATTTAGAATGTCCGTACAACAGATAATAGCTACCTTTTCTCCATTATTGTTTATTACTAATGGTTCATATTCTTGGTCATAAAATCCATTATGTCCAACTTTTTTCTTTTCTAAGTGTTTTATAGAATCAATAACCCCAACATTCCCTGCATCATTGATATGATTATTAGCAAGTGAAAATCCATGAATATATGAAACCTTATCCAACATGGTTGGGGTACCAACAAAATTCATTAAATCTCCTTCATCTTCTGGAATTGTTGATATTGGGGCTTCCAAGTTAGCAAAAACATAATCGGACTCTTTTAAGTGAACAACAACATTGTCCTCTACTATGCTATCAGAGTTTTTTAAAAATCTTTTACTGATATCTCTGCCGAGCATTACATCACCAAGAAAGGTAAGTTTAATGTAACTCATTTAGTTTGATGCCTCTTTTAAAATATTCAATAATCTATTTTCAAAAATTCTAAGGGTAAAATTCTTAAGGAACCTATCTCTTCCATTTTTGCCCATTGTTTCTCTCAAATCAGAGTTAATCAGTAATTCCTGAATATGGTCTGCTAAAGCGACAGTATTTTTTTGTTCAATTAAAAATCCGGTCTTGCCATTACTAATCACACTTGGTATACCACCCTCGAATGTTGAAATTATTGGTAGGCCATGTTGCATTGCTTCAAGATTCACAAGGCCAAAAGTTTCATAAGGATAATATGTTGGGAAAACAAAAATATCTGATTGTGAAAAAAGTTCTGATTTTGTATCTCCTTCCACTTTTCCACATATCTGAATATTCTCTCCCAAATTTCTTTCTAAGATTTCATTTTGAAGTTGAACATAAGAAACATCCCCCTCATTCCCTGCAACGTAGCATTTAAAATCTACACCCTTTTTTCTAATGATATGACAAGCGTCTAGCAACTCATAAATACCCTTTGACTCTATTAAATTAGACAAAAAAAGAATTGTTGGAATACTATTTATTTTCTTATCGCTTAATTCTACTGAAGATTCAGGTATCCCATTCGGGCAATAAAACACTTCATCTTCTTTGACATATTTACTTATATCATCGTATAAATAAGGAGAGAGCAAAATTACTTTAGTTTTAAAAAACAAATTTTTATACAATAAATGATTTAAGTATTTTTTATTCAGTCCTGCTCCTTTATTATGTAAATGAAGGATAATTCTTGAATTAAATAATCTGACTAAAAATACAAGTATTGAATCCTTTAATAATCCTTTTCCCAGCATAGCTGGAGATAAATAAACTATATCAAACTTATCGTTGATAAGTGCCTTAAAAACATTTTTATAAACCCTTATAAATGCCAACAATTTATCTTTACCACCTTTACCTATATCTTGAACTTTCTGAGAAGTCCCAATATTAATGAAATTAGTGTCGAAGTTTTTGTTTATTACATCACTATTAACAATCTGTTTAGCTACAACCGACGAGCCATGAATAGGGGGAGGTAGCGTCAACAAAAACAAAATTCTTTTTTTCACTTTCTTAGTATTTTACCAATTTTATCGAGAACTCTAGCTTTTATTGAAAACTTCATCCTAAACTCTTTAACGAGCATGTCATCAACACCTTGATATTTTTCAAATAAATAGCTCTTCTTATTGCTCTGATCTAAATTTGTTTCAAACCTTTTTGTTTCAACTGTATGTGTAGCATTTGAACTAAAACCTACACTATACAGTTTTGAAGATGAAGGAAATACCGTGACCATTCCATTCTTAAACTGATGATAACAAAATCTAATTGCCCACGAATCAATCCTTCCATTCATTTGAGCTGATAGCATTTTGCACATATCTGATCCTCCTCTATTAAACCTCTTCTTGAGGCTAGTACTCTTAACAAAATCTTCATAATCAGAAACCTCCCAGTCTATTTGCTCCCATCTATTCCGCCATGTACCCCATCCCCATGAAGAAGCTCGAAGTCCGAAATAATAGTCTCCTCTTCCAGGCAAGCTTGGTAGGTCAAGTGTATAACCAGATACTGAAATTACATTTTCATCATCTTCATAAAATTCCAGCCCCTGATTCATAAAGTTCAGAAAATTGGGAGCTGTAACCAGATCGTCTTCCAATACAATTACCCTTTTATGACTTTCCAAGACCTTGGTTACGCCTCCTATGATGGACTTGGCCAGGCCTTGGTTTTGAGGGCTTTCGAATATTATTACTTTCTTAAACCCCTCGATGGACTTCAGGTAAGACCTTACCCCAAGGACCTTTTCTTTACCGCTCTCGCTTTTCCACCCATCGGAGAAGATGTACAGTTCGGAATCACCGGCCAGGTAATTGGCACGTAATGCTTCCACCGTTTTTTGGGTTTCTTCTAGCCGGTTATAGGTAAAGAGGCAAATCGGTGCATTCATATATTTTTTATTAATAATACTGCCTTTATGTTTTCATACTGCCATACCCCATTGATCAGCTTATAGACAAACCATACAATAAATACAGTGGAGACCATGCAAATTAGCTCACCAAGACGGTGATTGAACTTTCTGTCTATATATCCCAAGAACAGGTACCAGGCCACTGGAAAGAAAAAATACAAATAGAAGCCAAACCTTAGGGCCAGTTCGGTATTATTTAAGTTTACCAAAACAAATGCAAAGATCACAATGGCCAAATAGAATGTTAAATTCCCCCCCTTAATTTGTTGGTTATTCTTAGCAAAAAACCCTGCAAACAATATCACCAAGGTAAATAATATGATACCTAAATTGCCCAAGGGTTCCAGATCAATCGATTCTGTTTGATTTATTCTGCTAAAGACGTATGACAGAAATGGTAAAGAAGAAAATATTCGCTCCAAAACAAAGGCATACTTAAACAGGATAGTGAATATAACACCAGAAAAGATCAATACCGTGATAGTCCTTTTCAAAGAAACCGGTTTCATCATACCTGGCAAAAGGGCCAAGATGAAAATAAATGCCGTACTGTGGGTAAAACATGCCAATACCAACAATAACCTTCCCAGCTTTCTATTCCCCCAAAAACCATACTCCACAATAAATACCATAATCAGCGAGGCTGCCAAGAACTGTCTCATCAAATGGGCAGATAATGAAAACAAATTCGGAAAGCCAAAAGCAGCAATGAAGCCGGCAAAAAGAACTAGAGGGGAAAACCCCAGTTTCTCTTGGCACCTAATGATGGCATAGCCTATCAAAAAGTAACAAATCGTGGTATGGGCTATTAAATACAACTTCACATTTCCTGCAAATACTGTGTGCAGTATATAATTATACATAAAAAATGCAGGCTCCTTAAGACTGTGATTGATATAATCCAAGAAACCAAACCCACCTATACTTCTGTAATTTTCGATGTAATTGTATAAATCACTTTCAGGAATTTTGTTGGCATTCAAAACGCCCAACACCGCACTCGATAACAGGCTCAACAACAAAGCATTATCCTTTGTGAAATTCTTAATCAAGCTCATCGCTGAAAAGAAAACCCCCAACAACGGAGAAACAAAGAAATATAGAATTGCCATAGAATGTTATTGAAATTGGTTCTTCGTTAACTTAGTTTTGGCATATTGCCATTTAACAGTTTGTTAAACCAATAAACCTGAAAACCATTATAGATGATATTTTCGATGATTTTGGTCATAAACACACCCAAAACGCCATAATTTAAAACAAGATAGTATCCCAAAAGCACGGCAACAACACTTCTCATTACCAGCAATTGAAAAGCGACATCCGTCCTTTTTACCGCATTCATGGCCACCTTAATTGGCTGGAACAGTATATTGATGGCTTGGTTTATAAAGGGCAAAAATACAACAAATCCCAAACCTGCATACTTTTCACTGAAAAACCATTGGACAATATTATTTCCCATCCCAAGCCCTATAAGCACCAGTATCAAGGCCATGATGAAGAAGATCAGGGTCCATTTCTTTGTCAGTTCTTTTATTTTTCCGATTTCCTTATTGGACCGGACAAAAATCGGTAGCAGATATGCACTCAAGGCAGTCAGGATAGGGTTAATTAAACTGGCAATACTCATCAATATCCCTACAGTAGCTATATCTTCCTTTCTGGACAAAATTAGCAAAAGCCAGGGGTAGACTTGATTGGCAATGTGAAAAAACAAATTGGATCCCAGTAACCATTTCCCCACTTTCCAATTGACTTTTTTGAAATACTTGATCCATCTTAGTTCCACCTTGACCTTTTGATAGTTTTTGAGGTAAAACACGCCACTAATAACCAAATAGATCAAACTGCTTCCCATCAAAAAAAGGTTGAGGCTGGTGTTTCCCGATAAGAAGAAAAACAGTAAGAAGAGGAGGATCCCTCCACCTCCAAAAAGACCACAAATCAGGTTGTCTTTTGTTTTTCTTTCACTCAATAGCATTTCCCTTAAAAAGTAATAAGACAAATAAGCCAGTATATAAAAGATGCCCAATGCAAACAGGTCCGAATCAAAGCCATGATCAAGCAAGTAAAGGACGGGAATCGTTAAAACCAAACCTAGTGTAAAGAACAACTTGAATAAATAAGTGTAGTTTCTGTATTGTTGCACACGGTGTTTGCCAAAATCATTTTGATTAATGGCAAAAGGCTTTGATATAAGAGCACTCTGGATACCTAGAATAAAAAGGGTAATGGATACCAGCAAAACGAAATTAGCATAATCGTTTTTGCTGACATTTCTGGCCAAAACCACCGTAGTAAAGAAAGTAGCCAAGCTCATGATGCCCTGATCTACCATGACACTGATGAGTTTGCTCATTTCTTTTGATTCTACGATTCGTCTCTTTAACCTGATAACCGATTGCATCTAAATTAGAATTGACTAAATATATTCCAGTTGGCCTTCCTGATGACTACCTGTCCAAAAATTATAGCCACGCACTACAACTTTTGACACTGACTTTCCAATGATCCTCTTGATTTACTTCGAATTGATCAAAACCTGAAGAGGTATTGACTTAATTTATACAAATATATGGCCTTATCTCGAAAGACTTACTCGGCTTGGGTCAATACCTTGTGTCCACCTTTCTTCAAATAAAGATCTCTCTGGAAAAGAGCCACATCCGCTTCCATCATATCCGTCACCAAAGCCTGTAGGTCATATTCAGGAATCCAACCCAATTTTTCCTTGGCCTTGGTAGCATCTCCGATCAGCAGGTCCACTTCCGTAGGACGGAAATATTTAGGATCTACCGATACAATGGGGGTTTCAAGTAGGTGCAGTAAAGTGCTTGATACACTCTGCCCTGTGACTTCCATATATCTAGCATCATCGATAGCATCCAAGATCCCCACTTCATTGACTCCTTCTCCTTCGAAGCGTAGCAGCAAGCCTGCATGGGCAAAGGCCATCTTGACAAAGTCCCTTACTGTGGTGGTTACCCCTGTTGCAATAACCCAATCCTCAGCTTGCTCGGCTTGCAGGATCATCCACATCATGCGCACATAGTCCTTGGCATGTCCCCAATCCCTTTTGGAGTCCAGATTACCCAAGAAAATATGTTCCTGTAAGCCCAAGGCGATCTTAGCAGCAGCCCTGGTAATTTTTCTGGTTACAAAGGTCTCTCCCCGTAGCGGCGACTCGTGGTTAAAGAGAATACCATTACAGGCAAAGATATCATAAGCCTCCCGGTAATTGACCGTAATCCAGTAGGCGTACATCTTGGCCACAGCATAAGGAGAACGAGGATAGAAAGGCGTGGCTTCCGTTTGTGGTACCGCCTGTACCAAGCCATAGAGTTCGGAAGTAGAAGCCTGGTACACCCTGGTTTTCTTTTCCAGTCCTAAAAAACGGATAGCCTCTAATATTCTCAGTGTACCTATGCCATCAGCATTGGCCGTATATTCTGGGGTATCAAAGGACACCTTTACATGCGACATGGCCGCCAAGTTATAAATCTCGTCCGGTTGGGTTTCCTGAATGATCCTGGTCAGGTTCATGGAATCAGTCATATCTCCATAGTGGAGCACCAATTGGGGATTTTCTACATGAGGATCCTCATACAGGTGATCAATACGGTCAGTGTTGAATAATGAAGAACGGCGCTTGATCCCATGGACCTTATACCCCTTTTCCAATAACAGTTCCGCCAGGTAGGCTCCATCCTGTCCGGTAATCCCGGTGATCAAGGCCACTTTTTGATTCTTTTCCATTGGTATATTAGTTGACTTTAAAACAGCGCGTACTGAGAAGGCACTGAGTTTCTATTTGTTTTTTCATTGGGTGTCGTCTGTGACTACACCTTACTATGATTGGAAGTATATAATTCCAGTGCCTCAACTTGCCGAATCTTCCTAACTATTGCAGATAGGATATCGCTGTGGTTTCGGTTCAAACTGTCTTTGGTTCAGGAGCTAAGTTCCTTATCACTAATTAATTCAAAAGAATAGGAACCTAAAATACGCCATTTCCGTTAACAAATATATGCTTGTTTGATGTATGACTAAGGCTACATCACCTTAACTTCAATAGGCCTGTTCAATTCTTTTTTACTATTTTTTAATTCTTATAGTTCCACGAAAGAGCGCCTTTCAAAATCGCACAAAGCTTCGCTATTGTCAGTCCCATGATTCCATTTTACAGTCAGCAGCTTGTGCTCGCTTCAGAAAAAACATGGTTACTGAAATGATATCCAAATGGATATGCTCTTTTATTAAAATATGTTGACCCCAAAAATCTCACCCTTCAAAAGCTAACTAACTTATTTTCCCAACAGGAAAAATTTACCAGTTATATCGAGGTGCAAATATGTCAAAAAATTAATTAAAAAAATGGTTTTCATAATTAATTAACTGCATTATTTAAAAAAATAACCTTTTCAGGGTATTTTTTTAAATAATATTCAACAAACATTGTTTTACAGAAACTTTTTTTAATGAAAAACAACAAACGACAAAAAAACATAGATAAAAACACTAATATCAGGTAAAAATATATTTTTTCTAGAAATAAGAATATAAAATTAAATGCCCCATTTTTGTTCAAAAAACAAATACATTGATCAGCAATACATAATATTGTCTAAAACTAAGTCCTTATAAGAACAGAAGTCTTATGTTCTAAAATACTTTTTCCTGACAGTAAAATTCAATTTTTTATATTGGTATTTTTATCATTATTATTGGTATAAGTAACGTAAGTCGTTTGGCCTAATTTATAAAATCATAAGTACCAATATTTTACAGTCTGAAACAACCTGTACCCATTAAAACTGAAATATTGTAAAGAAAATTTAATACAGCTTGAACCTACTTTTAAATCAGTCGCTTTGTTGCTGCTTTCGACACTACCTGAAGGTAGACAGCTTCACCATAGCCGAGGCTATGCCTCAGTCTCCAAACAGACTGCTTTCCTTGTATTTTTCAGTCCTCATAACGAACCCCAATGCATAATCCGGGTAAAAAATTCCTGGATACAATTATCCGTTTGTTTACCGGTATAATCCTTTCTATTAGTTGCAAAGCCCTTAGAAGGCATTTTCCCTGAGTACACCTTTTGATGATAATTGGAGTTTGCCTGTGATAATTCTTAGAATCCCTAAGGATCTATATTCGACTAAATTTTCACTCCATGACCTACACTAGGTGTATAGTCTATGACCAGACCTTAATATGAGGGGAACTTGTAAGCCCAGCATCCCGAAAACTTTCTTACTAAATGGGCGAGTGCTACAATGCGGTATTTAAAATACCTAAACTCAGGGAGTACTTAAATAAAATAGGTGTAGTCTGTGACTACACCTATTTATGATTGGAATTTATAATTCCAGTAATCTTATAAATATCCGATAAACTCAATGATGATACGGTATTTAAAATGACTGGTCTCCGCTAATCCCTGTTGCAAACAAGGACTGGCGGAGACCAGCAAATAGAAGCCCATGGCTAAAGTTACGCTTTCCCCAATAGCTTTTTCCACCAAGACACTTGTTCTTCTTCGTGGTAACCATAGCCACCGCCATAGCCATAGCCATAGCCATAGCTGGCGTTTTTGATATGCACATCGTTAAGTAGGCCATATAGTTTTTTGACCCCTCCCCTTTCATGGAGGTCATTAAGCAAGTCCACATTTTCTTTCCTGGAATACTCTTGCCTGAATACAAAAATATTGATATCCGCAAATCGGAAAAGTTCCTTGGTCTCTGAAACCAAGCCTACAGGTGGGCAGTCCATGATCACAACTTCGTATTGCTCTTTGATCTCCATCATGATTTCATTGAATTTCTCCTGAAGCAAGATCTCCGCAGGGTTGGGAGGGATAGGCCCTGAGAGCATCACATCCAAGTGTTCCGTCTTGGTTTTTTGCACCACATTTTTCCAAGAGACATCCGAACTTAAACATGTACTCACCCCACGGTCGTTAATCAATTTAAAGTCATCCGCAATTTTGGGCTTTCTTAAGTCTAAGCCCATCAATAAGGTCTTTTTGCCTTTTAGGGCAAAGGCCGAGGCGGTATTGACGGCACAAAAGGTCTTTCCTTCCCCTGAAATGGTAGAGGTAAAGAGGATGGTCATGTACTTTTTATTGGGACTCAAGTAAGTCATATCCGCCCTAAGGCTCCTGAAGGATTCCGTTACCGGGGATTTGGGCTTGTCCAAAACAGGATTGGCATAACCATAATTGGCACGACCAATTTTTGCTACTACAGGTACTTTCGCCAGCTTTTCCAATTCCTTTACATCTTCTATCTTGACATTAAAGAAGTCCTTGATATAGATAAAAGCTACCGGCACCAAAAAACCCATTAATAACCCCAGCAGTAAATTCACTTTGGTTTTTGGAGAAACAGGGAGGTTGCCTGCTTTGGCCCAATCAAGTACCGAATTTTTAGGCGCATTGGAAGCACGGGTTATTTCCGCTTCTGCCCGCTTTTCGAGTAGATAAACATAAATATTTTCGTTGATATTGAATTTCCTCTGAATTCCCAAAAGCCTTCTTTCAGTTTCTGGCAGGGTATTGATCTGTTGGTCAATCTGTCGAATATTGCCTTTGATTTCATCGACTAAGGATTGGGTATTACGAATAGCAGAGTTGACATTTTCCCGTAAAGCCTTTTTGGTATTCGCTATCTTACTTTTGATTTCTCTCACAGCAGGAGTCTGGTCGGAGAAGTTAGCCGATAGCCTCACCCTTTCAGATTGCAGTTCTCCCAAATTCATCACCAAAGAGTTTAACAATGGATCTGAAATCCCTATTACCGAGGGAACGACCAAGTCTTCCTCACTGTTATTGTCCAGATAATTCTGTAGCGTCTGATAGTATTTAAGGTTGATCTCCGTCTGTGACCTTTCTGTTTCAAGTTCCTGCATCCTTTCAAAGATTTGGTTACCTTCTTCACTAAGGTTAAAGACTTTATTTTGCGTTCTATATTGCTCCAACCTGTCCTCAAAGAAGGTCAAAGAATCCGTAATGCCACTTAGCTGGTTTTCTATAAAACGCACTGTATTATCCGAAGTCCGATTCTTTTCATCCAGTTCCCGCTTTAAATAAACCTCCATCAGTTTGTTCAAATAGTCTTCACCTAATCTTCTGACTGGAGTTTCCAGTTTTAAGCTTAGGATAGAAGCCTCTTTATTGATAGGGGAAACCACCAATTCTGATTTATATTGTTTGGCCAAGGAAGGGGTGTCTTGCAACTGAAAGAAAAAGCTTTCTCCAGCCATGGCAGAAACATTCTTTACCCTAAACTTAAAATTCCCTCCTTCTATCCACTGATCGTAAGGATAAGTTCCTTCCTTTAGTCCAATGACTTCTAAATCTGTCTTGTAAAAAGGATCTGCTGGATTATAGACTTGGAAAGTTTCTTCGATAAAGGACAGTTCAAAAGAACTATTGTCTTTTGCAATAAGCCTAAACATTCCTTCTACCATTTGCGGGTGCTTCCAATCTACTTCCACCATCATGGAGTGGGCGCCATACTGCCTAGTCAACCCCAAAAGCCCTTCCTGGTAAGCTTGTATATTGATATTAAGTCCCTCTACCACCTCCTCTGCAAGGGTATAAGACTTAAGGATGCCAATTTCATTTTCAATATTACTGTTAGACTTTAATAGCCCGGAAGTTTCAAACAGGTCAGTCCCCAGATTATTCTCGGCCTCCTTAACCAACACAGTACCTTCCACAGACCATGTCGGGGTACTATATCGGTTCACAAGAAATGCTGCTATGACACCTAAAATCATTGAAAATAAAATCCAAGGCCAATTCCTAAGATACCTAAATATGATATTCTTAAGGTCAAAAGTATTGTCTTGATTAAACTGAAATACGGGAGGTGGTGGTGATTGATTAGATTGAAAGTTACTCATTTTTAATTAATTAGATTAAGTACCAAAGCCACGGCCGTAATTGATGAAATGATCAAAGCCAAAGATTGGGCAGTATTTTCCCCCGCTCCCAATTCCCTCACTTTCATAGGTTCAGCGTATAGCTGGTCATTGGGCTGGATAAAATAATACGGGGATTGGATGATACTTCTATCATTAAGGTTAATAGTATGCAATTTGGTTCCATCAGGATATTGGCGGATGAGCATGATCTCATCCCTCTTGGCTACCACAGTCATGTCACCAGCATTGGCAATGGCCTCAAAGATGGTCATTCTATCCTGTAGGATCACATATTTACCTGGTTTTCTAAATTCTCCAAAAGCAGTATAACGGATCCCCCCCAGCTTTACCCGTACATAAAGCTCTGACGTAACATATGACCTTAAAGCTCTTTCAATGGAAATACGCGCCTCTTCAAGGGTCATTTCTCCTACATTGATTTTTCCCACTAGAGGTAAACGGATATCACCTTCTTTATCTACTGTATATCCGGTCATATAGTAAATATCTCCCCCTCCTTGGCCTAAGTTCATTCTATTGGTATAATTTTGGTTATCTGCTTGTCCAAACCCCTTTTCTATCAAATCTTCCGCCGTCAATACTTGCACATCAATGATATCATTGTACTGTAAGCGATACTCTGCTATATCATATGAAATCAGGCTATCCTCAGGAATGGACTGTTCCTCATCTTGTAGATAAATGATCTTTTTATTTGAAATACAAGACGTTGCCAAGGCAATAAAAAGAAGCAAATGCAGTAAAAAAAGGCGTTGATTATACGTTTTCACCATGAAGTCACTTATAAAACTGATTTTTTTGTAAATATATGAAAGATGCTTACATGAATGACAATGCCCTTATAAAATCTATAAAAAAATACCTGATTTAGGGTATCAAATATACATATTCCGAAATCAATCTCTTTTTAAATAAAAAAGCTCTTTACAGGAATATTAGGGAATTTTTAGGCTCAATATCCACGTTGGGGATAGAAACAAAAAAGTCAAACCAGAAATAAGGCTTCTCCCCGCAAGCCCTCCGCTGGCTCGCATTTCTGGCGACCCGCGCTCATTTTTCACATAAAAGTGAGCTACCCAAGGTGGGAAAAAAGTCTTTCAGCTCAATATCATTATACTATTATGAGGACTATGAAGTAGGGCGCGGTGGCCGATGCAAATCCGGGCCGGCATTTGGCCATGTGGGCGGAATGAATGTGCAGAATTCTAGAACGTAAAACTGTAATGAATTTAGAAAAGATTTCTATCTAGGTTTTCTGAATTTTTCGATAACTTTAAAATAATCCATAAAAACACTATACTGATACAAATTGTAATCAACTATTCCTAAGTATTCCTTTTCAGTCACTTCGTATTTGTCTCTATTTCTATAAGAGAAAGTCTCAGAATGCCACCAAAAAATCCCTTCAGATTTTCTTCCTTCATATTTAGTTGTAGAAATCAATTCAACAACTTCTTCAAAATATTTTTTTTGAACCAAAGCATTTCCTTTATTAGCTGCTATTGGTGTTCGATGCCAAATAAATGGATAAACAGGTTTATCATATTTTACTCCCATCTCTAATGATTGAAGTAGTTTGTTCCTTAAATAATTCAAGTTGCTTTCCTGATATTTCACCAAATTAGGATTATATACATAAAGCGATGGAGCTATAAAATCCTGAATTTCAATAATTGACTCTAGCTTTTTATTTTGTTTCCTAAACTCTTCAATACTGCCCCAATAAGATAACGTTAAAATATGATAATATCCCCACTTAATTTTAGGGCGTAATTTTTTTGCCAATTTCAATCCACAAATAAATTGTCCAATATATGAATCAACCTTTTCATCACTTGTCTGATTCCGAAAAGTTGCAATGGCCTCTCCTTCCCAATCCAATACTGCGAATCCAGTACTTGATTTATTTGGTATTTGAATTTCAATTTGCTTTTTCAATTTTAAGGTATCCAGCTTTCCTTCAGTTAGAAAAAACTGTTGATAAAATATTTCATAAACTTCTAAATTGTTTTCCTCAATAAATTTTGATTGTCCTAAAATACCTTCATCCTGCCTTATCAAAAATTTCAGACCGACTTGACAAAAAGCACCTGAAAAACAAAAGAATAGAAGAAAAATTATCAAAAAAACATTTACCAAATTTCTCATAATAAATATTATTTATTTATACCCACTTTTGCAGAATAGATCATGGGCGTATCCAAATGTTCGTTTTGGTTATAGTATTGATTATTTCGGTCTACTGACTTTTAGCTAATGTACTGATCATTAGAACAAAATTTCTAAGTGTACTGGCATCATTCTGATAATAAGAATATCATTAACCCGAAATGATATAATTCATTTAAACTTAAGTTTAGTGTTCAAATTAACTAAGCCCTCATCAATTAATCTAATATTAGAATACTTGATTTCACGGTGGAAGTTCCAATTTTTAACGAAAATAAAACAAGCCACCTCAATTTAATGAGATGGCTTGGTATAACTTATTTTCATTTGACCTTAGGATTTACGCATTGGGTCATAAGCATTTTAATTTTTACTTTTTCGCTAATTCTTAGGGTTTCAACAAATAAATCAAATGAGCTTGAGCAAATACGCTAAACTTATCCCTTCCCATTGGAAACTCTTCAGTACTATTGTCATCCAATTGCCATTGGTAATTCATCCCATTGATAAACTGGAGACGGGAACTTAATAAAAACCGATCCCACTGATAATCAAAAAGGAATCCAAAAGAAAGATCCACCCATGGTTGTCTTTCTGACTGAGAACCTAAACCTCTAAAATAGAAATCTTGATGATTGGCAAGTCTTTCTAATACTACCCCATATTTATTGAGTCGATCAATCAAAGACACCTCTATGGTTTGAACATTGCTACCCGTACCAGCTCCAGACCCCAAAGCTTGTCCAAAGTGAGTAAAGCCCCTGACAGCATTATGAGTCTGCCAAGAAGCCCCTCCTCCAAAGCCCGGATATCTCATCCAACGATTGATAGATTCCTGTTGTTGCAGGATTTCTGCTCTAACCTGAACATATTGATTTGGGTATGGTAAGGAAAACAATTTCTGGAAACCTAACAAATAGGCCCTGGCATGTTCCGGGTTCATCACAAATTCTCGAGTTGTATAAGCATGGTCTCTCCTACCATACTCAAAATACAGTTCTGCTTTAGCCTTCGAAAAGGAGTACCTTCCAAAGAACGATACTTGTTGATCCTGTCTTTTGTTATCGTAATCTGCAGAATTTCCATCAGAAAATAATTTATTTTTGACGAAACCTTCAAATATCGGAAACCAATCGGAGAATGAATCCCCTTTGTCTTTGCTGTACTGTTGAAAGGTACGGTTAACTCCTACAAATAAACCCGGAACCCATTTTGGGTTATAAGAAATGGAGAATCCATTCAAATACCTCCAATCTTCCGATAATGGCCTAAAATATTCCTCATTCAATTCCTCCCATTGACTTGGCTCATATCCTGAGGACTGTAATTTTCCCAAAAGAATTTGTCCTTCAAATGAACCTAGAAAGGTTTTGGCTGGCTTAGTGGTATTAAAGGTCAAGTGGGAGAAACCAGCAGCATTATTGGAAAAGATCAAGGCATTAAACTGGCCGGGGCCCCACCATATATTTTCTGTGGAGACTCCCATTTCAAATGAACCATAACTAAGAGTCAATTTAGACTGGCCTAAACTGAATTTAGAGTAAGGACTACTTCCAAATCGTTCTGGATTATCTCCATAATTCCAAAAAAAATAACGTGCTCTATTTATTCCCTCCGAAAAATCATTATGATACCCTTCATAAGGTTTGTTTTGAGCCCAAGTCCACTCAGGCATCAATTGAAAATTAATGAAATGAAATTTTGCTGCTATACCTCCTGAAATCCTATTTTGCAAACCCACATTAGGAATCATAGAACCATTGCCCCAACCATAAGGCCTTTCGGTATTAAAAGCCATTGTATTGATTAGAGGTAAATAGCTAATGTACTTTTGCTGGGTATCATTTGTATCAAATAGATTGGTATTGTCCACTTCGAATAGGCTGTAATCATTATAAACACCACGACCAGAAAAAAAACGAGGATGTATCGGACGTAAATTAAAACTGATGGCGGGTTCAAATTCCCCTAACAATTGCTGGCGGCGGATAGCCTCTTCAAAAACCGGAATTCCTGCTGGTAATGTTTGTGCATTTCCCGATGGAATATTTAGACACCAAACCAGAAAAATTAAAATAATTTGAATGGCCTTCATTTCTTTCCTTTCACCCCTCATTAAGAATAAAAACTTTACTGGACAAAACACCTCTCTCTTAAATCTACCTGATAAATTCTAGTATTTTAGTAAAATATCTGGAAGTAAGCATTAAATAGTTTCCATAGATACCGTTTTCTTTCAAGGCTCTTTTATTTTCTTTATTGATAATTAGGGTACTTTTTACTGAGGCAGTGCTTGTCCCTCCTGTCCTCATCCTTAAAATGGTTTCAGGTATATACTTAAAGCTCAGTTTTTCTTTGAATAAAAAACGAATCAACAATTCAAAATCTGCCGCAATTCTATAATCTGTCTTATAATAGCCAAACTTCTCGAAGTTTCTTTTATAAGTATAAAAAGTAGGGTGGGCGGGCATATAGCCTAATCTAAATTTCCAGGGAGCAAACCTTTTACTAGAATAATGCCTGATGACTTTGTTCAAATTTTTTGGTCTAACAAAGTCCACATCACCAAAAACACATTCTGCATTGGATTCCTTCAACCCTTTCACTATACTTGATATGGCATCCTTGCGATGATAAAAGTCATCGGAATTTATAATTCCTACCACATCTCCCGTGGCCATTTGTATGCCCTTGTTCATTGCATCGTATAGCCCTTTGTCTGATTCTGAAATCCACTTGGAAATCACCGCTTGATTATCTTTTATAATATCGACAGTTCTATCCTTGGATTTACCATCAATCACTATATACTCTATATTAGGATAATCTTGACTTTGTACGCTATCTATAGTGCCTTGAAGGGTTTCTTCAGAATTAAAGGTTACTGTAATTATACTAACATTCATTGCATGACAATTGGTATCTTTTATTTACTAATCCAAATCATAGGTAACAATTAAGAAAAAAATTTGCGCAATAAAAATGAAAATGAATTTATTGGAGCTAAAAGCAAATGTTTAATCCTAAAGTATTTCAGTACTACTTTCGAATTATTACTATTAAATAATATGTGTAATATAACTGCATGAGATTGTTTTTTTAGGTAAACATCAATTGAATCTCTCACCTGTAAACTATTATACCCAATTGAAGGAAGATATTCTAAAATAAGTAAATAATCATTAAATTTTAAGTTAGATATATTTTTAAATCCTTTATAACTTGCATTACCTGGGTTGAACACAACCCAGGGATCTTTACACAAAAATATCTGACCTTTTGTACAGGAGAAAAAAGAATAGAATAAAGGTGCAGAAAGCCAATTAGACATTGGTTCATTTGATATTTCTAAAAGGTTAGTACGTTTGTATACACATGATGTAATAAATACTAAAGCTCCGTAATTTTCTTTAAATATATTCAAAGCTACTTGAGTTGAATCCAAATTATCATTGTTTTCTATATGACAGCCTACTTTTCCATTAATAAAATAATTCAGAAATATAAATTCCAAGTCTCCCTTTTCTCTTATAGTTTGAAGAATAAAAGAAATCACACCATCCTGTAGTTGATCATCATCACTAACAAACCACACATATTCACTTTTTGATAAACTTAACAATAAATTAAGATTTCCAATTAACCCAATATTCTCTAAGTTCCTATAGTACTCGAAAAAATCACTTTCAGCACTCATTTGTTTTAGTACTTCTGGAGTTTCATCCTCTGAAGCATTATCTGAAACTATAAACCTTACATATTTTAATACTTCTCTATTTTGGCTTACTTCGTTCTTGAAGAATGTTAACAGAAGCTTTAAATATCTCGCTCTATTGAAAGTAGGAATACAAATTGTCAGCATTAATATTTCTGTTTTATTAATTCTATTGATACAATTATCAAAATATTAGATGATAATTAATTCAACATTTTTTAAAAATATTATATTGTAGGTTATAAATCTAAAGCTTTTCGAATAGTTTCGATCTGGCTATAGGGGTTGTATTTTTTTTCAATAATATCATATGAAGCGTATCTAACTCGCTCCCTTTCTTCATCATTAATCGTGAGCCACTTCCTAATAACTGTTGACAAATCTAAAACATCATTTTCCTTAAAAAAAGAACCATTTAATCCATCTTTTACGGCCTCGAACTCTGGCATTTGATTCATAAAATTATTATGTGTTACCACTGGAGTTCCATAAGTCAAACTATGTATCGCTGTTAATCCAATATTACCAGGGGAAACACAAACATGACTATTGTAAAACAGTTCTCCTAAAACTTTCTCATCATAGCATGCACCGTAAAACCATACATTATCGTTTAATTTGTTCTTCTCAACTATATTCTTCAAACTATTATCATCAACTGCTTTTCCCACTAAAACCAAATTACACACATTACCTGTCTCTTTTAAATTCTTAATTGCTTCAATAAGTAAATCTAGCTTTTTGACTTTTTGTATTCGACCTACATAAATAATAACTGGATAACTATTATTGAAATAGTTATAAAAAACATTAGTTTTTTTTAACTTAGATCTAATTTCAACATGATTATCAAAATCTAAAGAATTGTAAACGGGAACTAACTTACTTTCCTTTATTCCACTATCAACCATAAGTTTTTTTGAATAATCTCCATACAAAAACACCTTATTGGACAAATTAAAAAACACCTTTTTTATAGACATTTTAAGAATGCTTTCATCCCCATAAAATCCATGTGACCACAAGTAGGTTTTTTTCTTTAAAATTTTTCGAGCTAAAAGAAAATACCAATTCGAAATATTATATGGCTCTCCCGTTAGAATAAGGTGATCATACTTTAAATGTTTCACTTTCCTTATTCCCTTTTGCCAATAAAAATTCCTAAAATATTTATTTTCAAGCACTCCTTTGAACCCTTGTAAAGTATGAACTTCTAATAATTTTATTGGTGTATGTATTTTGTCACCAAAATAAAAGTGACATCCCAATTCTCTCCCCATTAATGAATATATGGGCTCTCGATAATGGGCTGCCAAATTAAAAACACAGCAGCATCTATTTTTCATTAGAATATAAATTGATAAGGAACAATACCGGCTCTATTTGTCACCAAATTATATGAAAAAAATACAAGAGCGTATAAAATAACAGCTATCCCCATTCGGATTCTAAAACGTTCCTTGAATTGATTTTCGTACACTAAATTGCACAAAAGAATAATCTCAAAGATATTAAGGTAAATTACAAACCTAGAAACCATAGGTATTACCGTGAACAAATTATTCAATAAAAGGCCTAAATATAGCATATTTAAATACCCTATTTTTTTTCTATAATTTCCAGCACATATTATAATTATAAAAAATATATTTTGTGGAATCATAAATAAATAGGTATTTAAAATATTAATAACAGTCCCCGAATAACTTTCATCATAATTGGAATATTTATCAAAGGGTAAATATGTCATTAAATATCTGAAGTAAGTCCCAAAACCAATAAAGCCAAGAACAAATGAACCAATGATTGATGACACCATGATCCTTTTACTTATCCTCACTTTCTCCGCTAAATAAATAAACGGTAAAATTAAGATACTGGAGTAATGAAACATTATTGCTAAAACGAACGACCACCAAAATTTCCTTTTAAAACCATTAAAGTAAAAATATGAGGCTAAAAAAACCATGGATACAGCTGCTCCCTGCCTTATCAGACTAAATGGAATAAAGTAATAATATAGCAATACATATAACGAAACTCCCATAATAGGCGAAATGCACTCCTTCTTAATAACATAAAAAACTCCTGAGAGTGTAATTAAACTTGTGAATATTATAACTATTAAAAAATTATTGTATACGCCTTCAACTAGGATATTTAGCAGAATCCATCCAATCTCATATTTCAACATTAGGATTGGTAAAAACTTCCATGAAAATCCAATATCAAAAGCCTCCTTATGCGACTCATAGTCAATACCGACTGAAACATCTCTTAATATGGATATTAAAAAAAGTAATATAAAAACAGGGGCTATATTAGTTTTTCTACTTAAGGATAGAAAAACTAATAACACCACCAATAATATATAAAGAAACATACTCTGAATAACTTCAATAAACTATTTTAACAAAATATCCCATCAAATTTTGTCTCTATAAGTTGATACTGTTTTTTGTTTACAGATTGAATCTTTTCTAAAATATTCTGTTGATTTTCTCCTAAAAAAGTTAAATCCTGATCTGAAATATTGTCGTAAATCAATGAACTCAATTGAATTGAGTTATAAATACTTTTGATTTTTTTGGTTTTTGGAGAGTTATTTAAAATGGCTATCGGAATTACACCAAAATTTTGACCAAGTAATAACACATGCAATCGGTTACTTATTGTATATTCCACATTTTCATAGTAGTTAATAGTGTCCCAATTAATTACTTCATTTCTAAATTTAATTGAAGGAAATTCAGCTTTAAATAAATCAAAAAGCCTTTTATTATAACTTCTATCTCTATCAACTTGAAAGAAAAACTCGATCTCTTTGTTTTGCTTCGAAAAAAACTGCAGCATGCAATGAATATTTTCCCTAAGTTTCCCGTCCCATTCATCATTTTCTAAATCACGAAACGAAACAGATATCTTATTCCGGGTACTATTGTTTTGTCTTGTGCTATTTAATGCAAAACACATATCTGGAATATATTCGACCCTGTCAAAACCATAAGAAGTAATCTCTTTTAAATTACTTTCACTTCTGACATATATACCTTCCAATAAAGAATTATATTTTTTTAATAAATCTAAATCAAATTTGCTGTTAATTATATAATCATTTCCCACAAAATATCCTTTACCTCCTTTTTTACTAAAAAGATAATATACCCAGTAGAACATAAAACTCTTTACTTTTTCTTTATTAGATACACTTGCTCCAAAAGGACCTGGACTCTTAAAAACATGCGTAAATTTGAGGCTTTTATTAAATGGTATGGTAAACATTCCTATACCCTTAACACTGGTTTTGTATTCCTTATTTAATTCTGAAACATTAGCTAGACCTTTAAGTAAAAATGTCTTAAAATAATTTGGTACATTTTTAGTGTCTACATAAACTTTCCCATATTTACATAGCATCATTAAAAAACACTTATTAATTAATAAATCACCCAAATTATCATATTGCGTAGCAACTATATAAAGGATTTTATTCTCGTTTTTTTTCATACAACCTTATAAAGTTTTAAGACTTAATACGAAGTCCTTATAATTCTTATCAGCATCATACCTTGATGCCCACACTTTCTTGATCTCTTCTCTATCTAGTTTTCTGTCTATTAAAACAGTTAATTTTTCTTTTAGCTTATTGATTTCATCATCAACATCAACCAAACAACCAACTTCATGAGTAACTATTTCACCACTTCCTCCAACATTCGTCGCTAAAACAGGAATACCATAGCTTTGCGCTTCCATTATAGATACAGGAATGCCCTCTGAAGAACTTAAATTGATAAAAACATCAATTTTATTCTCTGTATAATATCTATACACCTCTTCATTTTTAACACTCCCCATCAAGTTTATTTCTAGATTTTGTAGTTTATCCATACTATCGATATTGGATTTTAAAAAAGTCATTTCACTTCCATCACCAAAATGAGTCCAACGAACATTCATATCTGGTTTTTCTAAGGAGAAAACATAAATCAACCTAAAAATTAAATCTACCCTTTTAAGAGGTTCGATCCTGGATACCGAAATAATAGAAACACAATTATCAACTGACCCTGTTGAAATCCTGAAATTATCAAAAACTCCCAATTTCGAAACAACAATCTTATTAAGGACTTGATATTTTTTTTCCAAATAAAATTTTCCGTCATCCGAGATACTATAAAGTCTATCAATATTCAATAAAACTTCTTTTCTATATGGCCAAAATTTCTGAGTAGAATCCAAACCCTCATACAAATCGTAGCGATGGACACGAGATACAATCGAAAAAGTGAAGTCATCCTTATCTTTCAAAGATACTAAGGCATGAGTAAGTGCGTTAAACCAATAAGTATAAACAATATTACCATTTAGCAATTCGGGCATTAAAGAAAAATATTTCTTTGTCAACAAAAACCCTGACATGTACCTGTAAACCAGTATAATATCGGATAGCTTTTTGATTTCTTTTCGGTATTTCCAAATCGATTTCCATAAGGATTTGGAATAGAAAGAAACAAAAAATCTTTC
Source organism: Echinicola sp. 20G (assembly GCF_015533855.1). Taxonomy (GTDB): domain Bacteria; phylum Bacteroidota; class Bacteroidia; order Cytophagales; family Cyclobacteriaceae; genus Echinicola. Next base: position 5,597,617 of record NZ_AP024154.1, read on the forward strand.
CTTCATATTTTTAAACGCAGAAGAAAATGTTGTATTTACCAAAACATTTTCTGGAACTTTCCTTATTTCTCCAAATTTCTCAGACGGAAATACTACGATTTCATCAAATTCTCTAGATAAGTATTGGATTTCCGACTCTAAAAAAGCCTCAGCAGTACCGTATGGATACCTTCTGGTTATTAAAATTACTTTTTTCTTTTCCAAAGTTGTATTATTTGAAATTATACAATTTTCAACTTTACACTATTGTTAAAACAAAAATCTGCACCCTTCTTTATCATAGTTCTTGTATCCCCTGATGCAAAAATATATGTTAACACCTATCCAGATCCAGACAATCGTTTTGAAATGGCATCAGTTACTGTGCCTTAAGGTTTCAGATTCAACTGACAGGTAAACAGGTTTTCAACCATTTGAAAAAAGATTTATGTTCACTGGTATCATTGCTTATACTCTTACTATTTAAAAATCTTTAAAATAAAAACAATCGGAGTAATCGTGATTAAGCAGACCTTTAAAAAAAACTTGTCCCAATTAGACCCATAGACATTATAAAAAAAACAGGAGATTTTAAAATTATGCCTATAGCTAGCATCATTTTTACTTTTTATTCCAGCATTGACGTAATACTTCAAATATTTTAATATTGGATATCTTTCTTTGTGAATTTTAAAAATTTCTTTTCTATTAATTTCCTTATCTGGAACATCTATTAAAAATTGTATACTTTTAAAAAATGATGTCTTATCCCATTTTTTTTTCTCTTCTACCTCTGAATTAAAATTATCCACTATCATTTTTTCAGAAAGTAGGAACTGGCAATTAAGATTTTCCTCTAAGTATTTAATCAAAATAGCCAAGTGTGGGGCTGAGGAAAAACAATAATTATAGCCTGTATGGATATATGAATTAAGCTTTCTGGTATTATAGATATTTCCTGATAAGAACATTACATGGTGAATTCCTTCAATTGAATTTAAATATGCATTTATCCCTTTGCCAAAAAGTGGTCTTTTACCTGACCATTCCTTCTCCGGTTCCCATTTGTAAGAAATATTGACACAGTCTGGATTATTTTTGATATCACTTAAAATAATATTAATTCCATCATTTGCTATTCTGTCATCATCCCCCATAATAAACAACCACTCTGTCTCACATTTCTCAAAGCACTTCACAATATTTCCAAAAAGCCCAACATTATAATCATTACGAAGCACATTGATATCAACACTATTATGTTTTTCTAAAATAGGCTTTAATTTATCAGCAACATCATAGTCATCGGAAGCATTATCTAATATTAATAATTTGCATTCATCATTCAATTGATCCAATAAAAAAGGAATATTCTTAATGAGATGCTCCACCCTATTGTAAGTAGGGATTACTATGGTAAGTAATTTTGTCATCCTCTAATATTTAAATTAACAAATTCAGCTTTCTTGCTAGTAAAAATAAACGTTGCATAAGGAAGCAAACCTAGCCAATAGACAAGTAGGAGAAAAATCAACATCCCATTAAAACCAAATTCGGGAAGAATAAGAAATGACGCTATTAACATAGAAAAAGCATTAACTAAGGAATAAATTACAAATGGTTCCTTTTTAAATGCTCGTAAATATATTGCAAAACAATTAACGATTTGCATAGGAATTTGAATTAACAATAAAACAACAATATATTTTAATGATAGGAATCTATAACCAATTTCAGACCAGAAACTTAAAACATATAAGCCTAAAACAATGAATAAAGAAAAAAGTATCTGAATCATGAAACTTTGTATTAAGCTTTTTTTAAAAAAGCTATTTAATTCTCTAAACTTATCTTGAGCGACTAAAAAATTAAACTGAGGTATTTTTGTCGTTATCCATGCTTGAGAAATCCCTATAAAAGCACTAATTACTCGCATTGATAAGCCATATTTACCAGCAACTTCAGCACTTTCAAACTTATACAATACAGGTACTATCAAATTAAAGATAAAATAACCACTTGCCCAAGAAATTGCATACCGCCACTGCAGCCCTATTATTTCAGAAAACCAATTGTACTTTTTAGTCAAATTATAGTTTAAAACAGTGCTCCAGAACTTGGTATCTCTTGCATACAAATTTATTCCCATAATAAGAATACCCGCTAAATTACCAAACACCAATGCCCAAATATTGAATTTAAAAATAAGTAAAACCCAATTTCCAACCCCCATTGCTATAGAGCCTAAGAAAAGATTTTTTTGAACCTCTTTAACTTTACCTATCCCTTTATAAATACCTTGAAATACTGAAATTAATAATGAGCTTCCTCCTACAATTGAGCTAAATATCCAAGCAAAAAACACATCCTTTGACTCATTTCGGAAATAGAAATAACCAACAACTATCATGATTAGAATTGCAATAGGAACAATTTTTAAATAAAATTTTAAAGAAAATCTAATCAAGCTGACTAATTTAGATAGCCCACTATCATTTGTTCCAAGCTTTTTATCGAAATCATTAATATTTGCAAATTCATGACTTACGAATTGGGTAATTATCATTGTAAATCCCAATTCAGCAAAAATCTTAAGTGCTCCTAAATTTATGAAAGTAAACCATAGCCCTTGCTGATTTGGTAATAAATACTTTATAATAAAAAAAATAGAAATTGGTCCTTTAAGGATTGCCCAAAGTTGATTATACCCACTCCAAAGTATTTCTTGATTAACTCCTAACTTATTAATAAAAAATGAATAATATCTATTTTGCTGATTCATAAAATTTAAAGCAAAAAAACCTAAAAGGATTTCAACAATTCATTGATCCCCTCATCTAAACTATATTCTGGAAACCAACCCAAATGCTCCAACGCTGAAACATCAGCTTGATTAAACATGGGTTCCCCTTCTCTTTGAGGAAGATCCCCAAACCTTAAAACAGAAGAACTATTTGAAAGCTCTTTAATTTTCGTGATAAAATCATACACTGAAGTGCTTACTCCAGTTCCCACCTCAAATTCCGAATACTTTTTTAACCTTGAAAAATTATCAATAACTTTCTCATAAGCCTTACAGACGTCTGAAATATAAATAAAGTCTCTCTTCTGAGTACAATCGGTAAGGCTAATTGACTCTACACCTTCAGATATTTTTTTCGTGATGTTAGTTACGAACTTTGTATCTGAATCATATGGACCATATATATGGTGTAATTTCATATTGACAAGGGTACAAGATTCTTGTATATCTCTTAACCATTCAATACAGTGTTTTTTGGAAAGCGTATAATTTCCCAAATAATTATAATTAGAGGATTCATTGTTAAAGAAAGTATCCGTATTAATAAATAATTTAACTTTATATTTTTCGACATACTCCATTAACTGTACTGGCAGTTTTAAGTTGGTATCTATCAACTCATTTACAGTCTCTTTAGCTCGATATATTGTAGCCGTATGAATTACTGCAAAAATTTCATTTTCATCAAACAATTGATCAAGACTATATTTTTCATCCGAAAAATATAGTCTATATCTTTCTTTTCCCACTCTATTTAGATCACTCGAGCGCCTAACCAGACCAATTACATCGTAATTTGAATCGGATAAAACTGAAGCTAAATGGCTTCCTAAGAAACCATTTAGCCCAGTAATTAAAATTTTCTTCATCCCTTTTAAAATTAAAAGTTCAATCCAAAGAATTCTTCCAATTTCTCTGCAATAAACTCAAAATGCTCTTCTCCTAACGCAGGATAGACACCAATCCAAAAAGTGTCATTCATGGTCTTATCTGTATTGATCAGCTCTCCTACGACCCTATGTTCTACCCCATGGAAATAAGGTTGCCTAATTAAATTACCAGCAAATAATAATCTAGTGCCAATTTTATATTGGTCCAAAAACCTCAACAAATCTACTCGATTGACTCCTGCCCCTTCTTTTAAGGTGATTGGAAAACCGAACCAAGAAGGATTACTATTGGAAGTAGGCTCAGGTAATTGCACAAAATCAGTAAGCGATTGCAGTCTATTGTATAAATAAGTATAATTATCCCTTCTTTTTTGAATAAACTCCTCCAATCGATCCATCTGCGCTAAAGCACAGGCAGCCTGCATATCTGAAATTTTTAAATTATAACCTGCATGGGAATAGACATATTTATGATCATAACCATAAGGAAGATCCCCGTGCTTCTGCTCAAAGCGACAACCACAGGTATTATCACAGCCAGGGGCACAATAACAATCTCTACCCCAATCTCTAAATGATTCAGCAATAAGCTTTAACTCATCATTATTGGTAAATACTGCTCCTCCTTCTCCCATGGTGATATGGTGGGCAGGATAAAAACTCAAAGTAGCAATATCTCCAAAGGTACCAACCAACTGATCATCATAGGTTGCTCCCAAGGCATCACAGCAGTCTTCCACCAGCCACAAATTATGCTTAGCACAGATTTCCTTGATTTTACCGAGGTTAAATGGATTTCCCAGGGTATGTGCAAGCATAATGGCCTTGGTTTTGGGCGTAATGGCTGCTTCGACCAAATCCGCATTGATATTATGAGTGCTTAAGTCTACATCCACAAAAACAGGCACCGCTCCAAATTGCACGATTGGGTTGACTGTAGTGGGAAAACCCGCTGCAACCCCAATAACTTCATCTCCTCTTTTGATGGCTCTATCACCTAATTTAGGAGAAGTCAATGTACTAAACGCTACCAAATTTGCAGAGGATCCAGAATTTACAGTAAGGCAATGTTTCACTCCTAAAAAATCAGCTAGCCTTTTTTCGAACGCTTTATTAAACCTACCCGTGGTCAACCAACCATCCAAAGAAGCCTCAACCATATTGCTCAGTTCACCCTCACCGATAACTTTTCCTGATGGTGGGATTACCGTTTCACCGGGTACAAACTCTTTCTCTGTATAAGCCACAGAAGCATATTCACTAACCAATTTTTGAATATCCTTACGAATTGTCTCTAAACTTCTAACCGCTTCCATTTTAATTATTTTGATATGATTTTATTTCTTCTAAACATAGTGCTTGAACATCAGCTCCTTCTAACCAGGATTGATGCCAGTTTATAATTCTCTCCAAGGTATCCCCTACATGCCAATTAGGAGTCCATTTAAGTTCATAAGCAGCTTTGGAACAATCTAATTTTAGCAATTGCGCTTCATGGGGATTTGCTTGCTCATCCAATTTCCAAGAAGCACCTTCTCCCCACAAATCTACCATAGTATTTAGGATCCATTCCACAGTTTTACAATCCTGATCTTGGGGACCAAAATTCCAACCTTCAGCATATTTTGATCCATGATGATACAAGGCTTCTGCTAATACCAAGTAGCCTGACAATGGTTCCAGAACATGCTGCCAAGGGCGTGTGGCAATTGGGTTCCTAACAATAACTTCCTCTTTCTTTTCAAAAGCTTTAAGAATATCAGGAACCAACCTATCTTCCGCCCAATCTCCCCCTCCTATCACATTCCCTGCTCTAGCCGAAGCGATGGCTGCACTACCCTGATCATGAAAAAATGATCTTTTATAAGCTGAAGTCACCAGTTCCGCACAGCCTTTACTACTACTATAGGGGTCATGGCCTCCCATAGCTTCATTTTCCCGATAGCCCCAATGCCATTCCCTATTTTCATAGCACTTATCAGTTGTAACAGAAACTATTGCTTTCAAGTGGCTACAATGCCGTGCCGCTTCCAATACATTTGCTGTCCCGATCACATTGGTCATATAGGTATCTATAGGTTCCTTATAGGAAAGTCTCACCAAGGGTTGTGCCGCCATATGGATGAGCACATCTGGATTAAAAGCTCTCATACTTGCTTTTAATCTTTCCAAGTCTCTTATATCTCCATCTTCAGACTGCATACCTCCGGCCACTTTTGCCTCATTAAAAAGTGCTGGATTGGTAGGTGCAGCTAATGAATAGCCTTTTACATCAGCCCCCAAACTTTGTAACCATAATGAAAGCCAACTTCCCTTAAAGCCAGTGTGTCCGGTAAGAAATACTTTCTTACCTTTCCAAAAACTTGCTGTTACCTTACCTGTCATTTCCATAGCTTCCAAGGAGCTTTACCTGATTCCCATAATTCCTCCAATTTCATCTTATCCCTGAGGGTATCCATGGGTTGCCAAAACCCTTCATGCGGATAAGCCATCAATTGATCATCCTCAGCCAAAGTCATCAAAGGAGACTGCTCCCAAATAGATGCATCTCCATCTATTCTAGTAACTACTTTAGGGGATAATACAAAGAAACCTCCATTGATCATGGCACCATCTCCTTTGGGCTTTTCTTTGAAACTTTTAATTTGTCGGTCTTGGATATCCAAGGCACCGAACCTTCCCGGAGGATAAGTGGCGGTCAAGGTAGCATCTTTTCCATGCGATTGATGAAAAGCAATCAATTCCTTAATATCCACATCCGCTACCCCATCTCCATAAGTAAAGCAAAAAGCTTCATCGTCTTTGATATAATCATACACCCTTCTCAATCTTCCTCCGGTCATGGTCGCATCTCCGGTATCTACTAAAGTCACTTTCCACGGTTCAGCCCTTTTCTCATGTACCTTCATTTCATTATGTTTCATATCAAAAGTAACATCAGATTGGTGCAAAAAATAATTAGCAAAGTATTCCTTTATCACATATCCTTTATAGCCACAACAAATAATAAATTCATTGATGCCATAATAGGAATAGATTTTCATAATGTGCCATAGAATAGGTTTACCTCCTACTTCGACCATAGGCTTAGGTTTGGTGGATGTTTCCTCACTTAATCGGGTGCCTAGGCCACCTGCCAAAATTACTGCTTTCATGAATTTATTTAATTTGAGATTACAAATGCGTCCGAATAAAAATTATGCTCATTAATGCCTTTAGCCATCAGTAAATCCTTCGACTCATGGATCATATTATCTGAGCCGCAGGCATAAAAAACACTATTCTTAAGATCAATATTTTTTCGCAACAAAACTTGTTGGATATAGCCTGTTTCAATCCCCGGTAATTTTTCGCGAGATAGCACAGGTATATAGTTAATGGATAGGTTCAGTTCTTCTAAAGAACAAAAATGATCGGCTTTGAACCTTCCTCCCCAAAAAACAAAAACTTCAGGTATTGAAAGTCCTTCTTTTTGATTCTTAATAGATTCTAGAATGGCCATCACAGGGGCAATACCCGTTCCTGTAGCGAGAAACACTATATTTTTACTATTATCTAATTCCCTTAGGAAAAAAGTCCCTTTAGGTCCTTGTACCCTCAAAAGATCATTTACCTTAGCCTCATCAAACCAATACCGACTCATTTCCCCTCCTTCATAGTTTTTAATAAAAAAGGTTAAGGTTCTATCCCCTTTTGGTGCATTGGCTATGGAGTAGCTTCTTTTTACTCCTCCTCTGATAATATCTACATACTGACCAGGTAAATATTCAATGGCCTGATTTGGAGGGAAACGCAATACCACTTTTATAACCGTATCATTTAATTTTTCAATGGATTGTATTTTTGTAGGAAGAGTCTTTACAGCAGGAATATTATATTTCCCTAAATCTTCCGCATTAATTTCCATATCTGAAATCGGCTTGCGAATACAGGAAAGAATAAAATTATTATTCTTATCCTCATCTTTCAGTGGCAATTCTTCCATTAAGGGCTCTGAACTCCCCTTCATCACCTGAACTTTGCAACTTGAGCATCTACCATTTAAGCAGCTATGTTCTAAAACTATTCCAGCACTTTTTGCTCCTTCAAAAATAGTTTCATGCTCGCCACATTCAAATGATCTATTATTTTTAAGAAATATCTTAGGCATAAGGCTCTATTCAGCTTGATTTAAAACTTTATGCCCCCCATCCAATAAATGGATATCCCTTTGGAACAATTTAATATCAGAGATCATCATATCTTTCACCAAACCCCTTAAGTCATATTCTGGTTCCCATCCCAATTGGGTTTTGGATTTGGTAGGATCTCCAATCAATAAATCTACTTCTGTAGGTCTAAAATACCTTGGATCAATCTTTACTATAGTCTGATTGATTAATTGTTTTACTGATGAACTGGATAAATCACTACCAGTGGCAAGTTCAAATTGCTTTTCATCAATGCTGTCCAAAATCCCTACTTCATCTACTCCTTCACCTTCAAACCTCAGATTAAAGCCAATATGGGCGAAAGCCATCCTAATAAACTCACGTACTTTAGTAGTAACCCCAGTAGCAATAACGAAATCCTCTGGCTGCTCTTGCTGAAGGATCAACCACATGGCCCGCACATAATCTTTCGCATGTCCCCAATCACGCTTGGCATCCAGGTTACCCATAAAGAGCTCTTTTTGAAGCCCTAAAGCAATTTTAGAAACGGCTCTTGTGATTTTTCTTGTTACAAACGTCTCTCCTCTTCTCGGAGATTCATGGTTAAACAATATCCCATTACAGGCAAACATATTATACGCCTCTCGGTAATTTTTTGTGATCCAAAAACCATATATTTTCGCGACGCCATAGGGTGATCGGGGATAAAAAGGAGATTTTTCATCATACACCCCTTGCGCATTTTTATTTTCTTCCATCCCCCCATACAGTTCAGAGGTAGAGGCTTGATAAATTCTGGTTTTCTGTTCTAGGCCTAAAATCCTTACTGCTTCCAAGATCCTTAAAGTTCCCATTCCATCCACATTGGCCACATATTCAGGGGAATCAAAGGATACCTTGACATGCGACATGGCCCCGAGATTATAAATCTCATCGGGTTGGGTTTCCTGAATAATTCTGGTCAAATTCATTGAATCTGTCAAGTCCCCATAATGTAGCACTAATTGAGGGTTCTTGACGTGAGGATCTTCATACAAATGGTCGATACGATCGGTATTGAACAAAGAGGCCCTTCTTTTGATCCCATGTACCTTATAGCCTTTTCCTAAAAGTAATTCCGCCAAATAGGCCCCATCCTGTCCTGTAATACCCGTAATTAGGGCGACTTTTTGATTCTTTTCCATTTATATTCGTCAATTATTGTTGCTCAGAGTAACACTGAGTTAAGCACAGCGTAACATAGTGTTCTTGAGAGTTAAAGCACTACTCTTTTAATTCCATTTTTAAAACTCTTGGTGTTAAAACTTAACAGCAAGCCTATCTTTTTATTTGAAAGTTTCAAATAAGTTAATACCTGAGCCAAATGAACATCAGTAAATTGTTCGACGGTCTTTAGTTCAACTATAACCTGATTCTCCACAAGCATATCAATTCTATACCCACAATCTAGTTTAACCTCTTCATAGACTAAAGGAAGAGCTTTCTCTAATTCTACCAATAAGCCTTCTTTTGCCAACTCATATTTTAGGCAAGCCTGATAAGAGGATTCTAATAGTCCCGGGCCTAAAGCGGTGTGGACTTTATATGCTGATGATAAAATCTTTCCTGTAATATCGTTTACATTCATAATTTCACAGTGTTACACTGTGTTATACACTGAGTTACTCTGTGGAACTTTTACTGTTCTACTCAAATTTTGACTTGCTTGAAGGAATCAATATTCTCCAAGAACCATTGATAGGTATCCTTAATCCCATCAGCTAAGTTGATTTTTGCTTTCCAACCGGCATCCGCCATCTTGGACACATCCATCAATTTCCTTGGTGTACCATCGGGTTTTGTACTGTCCCAAACAATCTCTCCCTGATGGCCGACAGTTTTTTGGATTAGTTCGGCCAGCTCTTTGATGGTCAAATCCACTCCGGTACCCACATTATACAAATTATCCTGAAACTCATTCTCCAAAGCAAAGACTACCGAATCTGCCATGTCTTCCACATGTAAGAATTCTCGCATAGGCGTTCCTGACCCCCATAGCTCTACAGGCGCATTGCCCCTCTGCTTGGCTTCATGGAACTTACGGATCATGGCTGGCAACACATGAGAGGTTTTTAGGTCAAAATTATCATATGGACCATAGAGATTGGTTGGCATCAAGGATACATAATCCTTATCATATTGCTTGCGAATGGCTTCGCAGGCTTTCACTCCGGTTATCTTAGCAATCGCATACCACTCATTGGTAGGTTCTAGGGAAGAGGTCAAAAGGTATTCTTCCTTTAGTGGCTGAGGGGCCATTTTGGGATAGATGCAGGATGATCCCAAAAATATAAACTTTTCAATCCCTGCCTGGTGGGCTCCATCAATCAAATTATTTTGGATCTGCAAATTCTCCATCAAAAACTGATAGGGATAGGTATTATTGGCTAAGATACCACCTACCCTAGCCGCCGCATCAATTACAACATCTGGCTGTTCTGAAGCATAAAAATCATTAACTGCATTTTGATTCCGTAAGTCCAACTCTTTACTGGACTTACCCATCAAATTGGTATAACCCTTCGCTTCCAAGGCCCGCCAAACGGCTGATCCCACCATCCCACGATGTCCTGCAATATATACCTTTGTTTCTTTCTTCATTAAGTTATTATTTATTGGATCTTATTAATGTAATGAACAGTTATTTTTATAATAATGAGAGACAATTAAAATTGATATTCAATCCGTACATAGGACTCCCCCTTCCGGGTGCTAAGGGGTAGCAAGGAAATAATTGTAGAAAATCAATAAAGCCTTGTTATTTATTCCACTCCTCTCTAACACCATCCAAATACTCTCTTCCGAACACAACTCCTAAAGCAATCATAAGCCCAATAACAATAAAAATAAACAAAATCAAAGGTCTTTTTGGAGCAGACTTTTCTGCCGGAATAGTAATGGGGTCTATCACTGAAAAAACTGGAGTATCCTTACTGACTTGTAATTTGGCTTGCTCAAGTTGTTTAGCCATTTCTGTATAAACCGAAAAGGCCAGATTATATTCGGATTCTAACTTTTCTAATTGATTTAAGGCCACAGAGCTGGAAATGTTCTGATTTCGGTCTCTGTATCTAGCCAATCGATTTTGTATCGACTCAAACTCCTTCTTCTTATTTTTAAAACTTGCTTCTGTAAACTTCAGTTGCTCTTGAGCATTTTTTACTTTGAAATCGATAACCTCTTGGTGTAATAAGACCTCTGCATATTTAGCCATTTGAGCAGAAGCCTTTGCTTCAGGCATAGTAACTGATAATTGTACAAAACCCTCTTTTTCATTAAATGATACCACAAGTTGACTACCCAGCCTTCTAAAATGCTCCATTTCTTCTAGAGAAACAATCATAACTCCCCCCTCATTATACTCAGCTTGTTTCTCCTCCACTTCTCCTTTTAATGCCTTAATTAACAAACCAGGTAAACCTACAGTATATTTTTTTACATAACCTAAAACTCCTGGAGAATGATATTCCTCATAATACTTTCTATAAGTAACTTCTTCATCAATTTCCAAAAACTTTAGAGGAGCGTTTAACATTTTCTTTTTAAAAGGAATACTGCTTACAATTTTTGGGTATAAAGTTGGAGGAATTTCTGAGCCCCCATTGACTGTTCCTAAGTTGATACCGGCCAACGAAGCTATACCACCTAAACTCCCCCCAGGCTTACCCCCGTTGGAAGTCTGAGGCAGGTAAGTTCCACTTGCAGTAAATTCCTTAGGAGAAAAAATTGCCACCAAAAAGCCTAGGGTTACAAAAAGTCCCACGATACGGAGAACCAATTTACGTTGGTTCCAAACAGTTTTTGCTAGGGCAAGCAGGTCGATTTCGTCGTCTGTATTCGGAGCTGTATTTGGTGTAGTATTCATAATGTATATTCAGGAATTGAAGGCCTTAGTAGTGGTTGTTTTTTGGGTTAACTGCTTATTCTCTTGGCCCGCCCCCGCGGGCAAACTACTTAATTGGTTAACTGATGGATTTATGTTTAGCTGAACGATACCGCTCAGTTAAACAAGTAGACGTTGGAGCCAAAGGCGAAAACGCTACATAACCAGTTAAACTAAATTAAAATCTCTTTTTAAGTGTATTCTTATTATTTAACTGAAACCTATAAAGTGCATTCAACTTATTGATGATTTCATCTAACTTCAACCTTTTAGAGACATAAATCTCTTCTGAAATAAAATCCAAATCCAAAGCTGTAGTCAAATGGTCTATGGTTTCCAATGCACTTGAACAAGCAATATTAGTAAAGTGCGCTTGATCCAAATTAGAAGATCTACCAGATCCCTCTGCTAAGTTAGTGGCAATACTATCAGTGGCTCTCTTTAATTGACTAGTTAACTCAAATTGCTCTTCCCTTGGAAAACCTTTAACAATCTCCCTTATTTCTACCCTAAATTTCCTTGCTAATTGGTATACCTCCAATTTTTCAAAAGAATAGATATGATAGGACATGTTTGAGTGTTTGTTTGGTTAACTGATTATCCAGGAGTAAATGTTTAATTGGTTAACTGGTTAATTGATAGACTACGTGTAGCTACACGGTACCATTCAGTTAAACAGTTAAGCCAGCCACAATGTGGCCTAAACAATTAAGCAGATTACTGCGCTAACCGATCGATCAGTATACCCAAAGTCGCTAAGCTGGAGGCTAATCCTATCCAATTGGTAGCGGACATGGGTTGACGCTCTGGTTTTTGGGGAATAATAATCTCTGCGCCAGGCTCAATGCCAGGATAATTTTTGAAAAATAAAAACTTCTTGGTACGCTGCACATCTCCATTGGCATAGACAACATAAGCTTTTCCTTTACGTGCTTGATCGGTGAATCCTCCTGCACGGGAAATATAATTTTTGAAGCCCTTCCCATTTTCATAGCGAGCTGAAGTTGGGAAAAGAACTTCACCTCTCATACGAACGGTTTGCAATTCTTTAGGAATACTCAATACATCTCCCTCCATTAAAATCAGGTCTTGATCCGACTCGGGATGCTCCATGATATAATCCAGGTCAATTCCTATCAGTTCCTGGGTTCTAAATTCAACTTCTGCTACCCTAGAACTATCTGAGGCTGCCACATCCTTGACCCGATTGATTTTAAATTCTCCAGAAGCCAAGCCTTTTTGGTTGGCCAAATCTCCTCCCTTCTCACCAATTTTTTCATCGATTCTAGATAGGATATTATTCTCTGCTTCTGTGTTTTTACCATCCTCCTTGATCAGGTTGTTCTTCACTTCCCTTAACTCTTGGGACTTGACTTCATTATCACTTTTAGGTGTATAAAACTCTGTTCTGCGAATCAAAGTAGCGCCTTTGGCATAGGCAAATTGATTCAATCCTCCTGCTCTTTTTAGGAGATCAGAAATCCTCTCAGTAGCCGTAGCAATGGTGTATTGCCCTGGATAATTCACTTCACCCTCTATCCTTACCATTTGCTCTCTCTGGAAGCCAGGGCTTCTTCGAATGATGACATGGTCAAAGGGTTGCAAAACAACTTCCTTGTCTTCGCCATTGATTTCCAGGTTCTGATCAATATCAAGTGTAAAAATCTCTGCTATCTGGCCATCTGTACGATCTTTTACCCTTCTGGCTACTTCTATATAGGCATCAGAAGCGGATTCCTTAAAACCTCCTGCTTTGAGCACCAAATCCTCTACCGTCATATTCTCTGCAAAGGCAAAAGCCCCAGGACGGTTTATTTCCCCGGAAATTTTGACATAGAATTCTTCCTTTAAATCATATTTGCTGGGGATATGCAAGACATCTTCCCTTTGTAGTGGGATATCGGTAACCGTTCCATTAACTACCCCCTGCACATCTACGGGCACGATTTCCAAAGTCATATCTTCTTGAGTGCGGTATAAAGTAGCTCGATTTAAGAATGCTTCTCCCCTTAATCCGTCTGCTTTCTGGATCAGGTCCTTTACGGTCATCCCATCATACAAGGCAAACTCCCCTGGGTGATAAACAGCACCAGAAACCTGCACTCTGTTTTCAAAACGATTGAGCTTTTCCCCCACCAAAAACACATCCCCGTCCTGTACCTTAAAGCTTTCGAACTGTTCTTGGGATACATCAGCCACCTTACGGGCATCATCGGATAATCTTCTCACACCAATGCGTTGGGTATACGCTTCACTCTTAAATCCACCCGCATAGCGGATCAAATCTTGGATATCTTCTTGGGGCAATATTTCAAAAAGACCTGGTCTCCTTACGGGGCCTTGTACTTCCGCACGGGTTTGTACCGCAGGCACTATGATCATATCATTGTCCTGCAAACGGATATTTTGCTGCTGGTTGCCTTTGACTAAAAATTCATAGACATCCACTTCGGCTACTTGACGAGAATCGCGGAATACTTTTATACTCCTAAAAGAGCCTTCCTTATTGGGACCTCCTGCCGCGTACAGGGCATTGAATACGGAAGCAAAAGAGGGTAAGGTATAGGTACCTGGATTGCTTAGTTCACCCGCCATGGATACTTGGATGGAACGGATATTCCCCAGTCGAATTTGTATAAAGGTATTGGGGTTACTACTATTTAGATCAGCATAAATTCTGCTCAATTGTTCCTTGATGCGGGCCGTAGTCGCTGCAATGCTGGCGCCTCCCACTTGAATAGGGCCTACATTAGGGATATAAATTCTTCCCTCTGGATTCACTGTTAAATCATAAGACTGTTGGGAATTTCCATACACATCAATCAACAATTGATCCCCAGTACCAATCACATAGGACTGGGGCGTAGGGATATTTAAACTTGGAGAAAAATTAAGCTTTTTATTATGGAACAAACCATATCCGAAGATTTTCTTTTCTGTTTCATCCAATCCTGCACTATCTTCCACATTCATTCCTCCGCTAACTGGCGCATAGACTTCTCGTTGAACCCCTGTGTCTATATCTGATTCCTGATCCACTTCAGGGGTAGCCGAACTTAACTGATTGATCCGCGTGGCCAATTTACTGGCTTCCATGGCCGACATGCCTCGCTCTTGGGCCAAGGCCGGAATTTGAGATTTGGAGATACCTTGTTCTTCTGCTTTCAAAACCAGCGTCTTGATCTGTTTATCAGACAGTTCATCCACCTTCACATTTCGGATATCGGAGAGGGATTGGGCCTGGAGCGAAATCGCAGATAGTAATAGAATTATTGTTAAGTAAAAAGATTTGATATTTATGGACATACCTTATTAATTAGGAATGATGAATGTTAAATGTATAATTAGGAATGATGAATTATAGGATCCTTAGAAGGCAAAATTTTCAAACTTGAATAACAGCCAAAAGACAAAGGCATAAAGCCGAAAGCTCATTTAGATGGCGTTTATAAGGGCCTTTAACATGGAGGCTATCTCCAATCCTTCCGATTCTATTCTATTGAGTTGCGCTGTTGTAATCCAATTTCGTTTGTCGAAAAGATTAGCGAGTGTCACCATCTCATATAATGATCCACGACTACAATACAGGAATTGCTTGAATTCCTTATCTGCATTTCTACCTTTCCCCTCTGCAATATTTTGTGGAACAGAAGCCGAACAAGATTCGAACTATTCAATTAATCTAAAATGCTTTCCTGGAGAATTCAACCCTTCAACAAGCTCTATACAATATTCAGCCAAATGCATTGATTTCTGCCAAACCCTAAGCTCTTTTAAATTAAAATGCCGCTCACTCATCAATCCAGTATAGCTTATACTATTTAGACTTAAAACCTTTTGTCCCCTAGCTTTTATCTTTAGGCTTTCAACATTCAGCCTTCTCTATTAGCCTTCGTCCTTCAGCTTTAGACTCCTTTCTTCAGACATTCGGCATTCGGCTTTCCGCTCCGCCCGCAGCTTCGCCCGGTCAGTCACATGATGTGCTTAGCAGGCCTTGGATAAAAAGAAAAATAGCTGAGCAGTTATTCCTTACTCAGCTGCCTTATTATACAAAATAATGCCAGCAGGCAAATCATCGCTCAGCACCGTAAACTTTACGCTGCGATCAATCATTTCCTGCATCCTATTTCCCAAACTGTCGAGGTATTCCTCATTAAGCTGCTTTCCTAAAATACCAATATCAATCGTACCGGTATCCATACCATTGGCATAATCCCCAGTCAGTACGACCTTCTCCACATCTCCCATCCGTTTAAGTACTTCATCCACTACCCGGTCCAGACCAATATATTTTCGGATAATATCCTGCAATGACCCAAACAAAGGATGTTGGGTATTGGCACTGTAACTGATTCGATTTTTTTCGGATTCCTTTTGCAAGTAGCCCGCTTCGGACAAATTGTTCAGCTCTTTTCGAATGGCATTGGTAGATTCTCCAAACTCTTCGGCCAAACCGCGGAGATGGCTATGGTTATCTGCATTGATGAAAAACTTCACCAATAAACGCAGTCGGGTCTTGGATGTAATTAAAGAATCAAGCATTAAAAAAAGCATCAAACCTAATGAGCACCAAAAGTACTCAGTGACTTTTATTTCTCCAAAACTTTTCAATAATTTCGCTAAGAATGTGTTTTATTTTGAAATGCTTAATATTTAGATAATCTCATTACCCTATTTAAAGCTTAGTTTAAGAAGTTACCCTATCAACCTGAGTAGGTCATGCAATAGATATCAATACTTCATTGCGCCCCCTATTAAAGTAGGCGTGGGTTGGAATAGAGTGAGGCAATCCCATAAAACGTAAGACTGCCACGGCTTACTCCTCTCAAATCTCCCCTTAAGCAGTGATGATTTTATAATAGAACCGGAGTTTTTAAGCTGACCAGTTTTTGGGGTAGCTTATATTAAGTCTCATCTTTTCCGCTGGATTAAAAACTAAGACACAAAAAAAGTCCGGACTGAAAATCCGGACCAGGACAATATTCTCAATAACCATAGCATGAATCCAAGTCATGTCATGATTAAAAACTCAAGACTAAATACTTTCTACTCAAGACTAAATTTATAACCTAGCATCCACTTTTTCTTTGCTCAAAACCCCTTTTACATCATATACCACTTGATGGGCTGATTTTTGAATGTCCCATGCTTTAAAGTCTTTATGTGCTACAGCTAAGATCACTGCTGAATAATGATTGAGTTCAGGCTTTTGGGCTTTGTCGATTACAGCTATCCCATATTCATGGGCTATCTCCTCCGGACTGGCCCAAGGGTCATATACATCCACCTCAATATCAAAATTCTTAAGCTCCTGATAAATATCAATCACCCTTGTATTTCGCACATCAGGACAGTCTTCCTTGAAAGTAAAACCCAGTATCAAGACTTTAGACTCCATGACCTTGAGGTCCTTGCGCATCATGTGCTTGATCACCTCAGTAGCCACATGCTTGCCCATGGAATCATTCAAACGCCTTCCCGCCAATATAATTTCTGGATGATAGCCCACTTCTTGCGCTTTTTGTGCCAAGTAAAAAGGATCCACTCCAATGCAATGCCCCCCTACCAAGCCAGGTCTAAAAGGCAGGAAGTTCCATTTGGTCCCTGCCGCTTCCAAAACTTCATGGGTATCAATTTGGAGCAGGTTAAAGATTTTCGAAAGTTCATTGACAAAAGCGATATTGATATCACGCTGTGAATTTTCAATCACCTTGGCTGCCTCTGCTACTTTGATGGAAGATGCTTTAAAGGTACCTGCCGTAATAACTGATTTGTACAACTCATCTACAAAACTTGCTGCTTCTGGCGTACTTCCTGAAGTGACTTTTAAAATTTTCGCGACAGTATGCTCTTTATCCCCTGGATTAATCCTTTCCGGTGAGTAGCCTACAAAAAAATCTTTATTGAACTGAAGCCCGGAAGCTTGTTCCAAAATGGGTACACATTCATCCTCCGTTACTCCCGGATAAACGGTAGATTCATAGATCACCACATCTCCTTTTTTGAGTACCTTGCTAATAGACTTGGATGCTTTCAACATGGGCGTCAAAACAGGTCTATTATGCTTATCTGTGGGGGTCGGAACAGTTACAATATAAACATTACAATCCGCTATATCGTTTGGAAGTTCTGTCGGAAAGAAACCCTTTTTTGCCTGCTCTAGTCTGATTAAATCCTTGGATAGAACAGACTTTAAAAGTTCATCCTCGACCTCCAGTGTGGAGTCTATCCCTTGGGCTAATTGATGGACTCTGCTCGAGGAAATGTCAAAACCAATGGTGGGATATTTCTTTGCAAATTCAACAGCTAATGGTAAACCTACATAACCTAATCCTATTACGGCTATTCGGGTTTCATTTAGTGGAAAAAGTAATTCATTATTCATATTTCTATAATTTTAAACTAAACATTAAAAAAACATATCGCTTGATTCGTATTTCAATAGTAAATTAAATGGAGAGTTTTAAAAACTTTTTCCTGAAAGTAACATTCCCCCTTTTGTTCCAAAATCATGAATTCGAGCCTTTAAAATTCTTAATATTGTTGTTTTGCTGAATCTTGGAGCCTATTTTAAAATATTCTGCTTCATATTAAATACTTTCTTCAGCTAATGTCAATACTAAATGTTCTTCATCAAACCAAAACAAAACTTATTCTCATTTATAACCGATTCAACAACACCACTTGAAATAAGCTAATATTAAACCCATGCTGGTGAACTTATCAAAAAAGAGAAGGCTAAGCAAATGAGAAAAGAGGATAAATCACCCTCTTTCAATAATACTATATTATTTGAAAAAATAAAGCCCAGAATCAATTAACTAACTCTGGTTTATCTTTCTCTAATTTTTCAAACACCTTTTTAACATCTTGGGCACTTTCCTTTTTTAGTACCAATATAGCATCCTTCGTTTGAATCAACATGGTATTCTTTAATCCCACAAATTCAGTGTGAAGGTCTGTTCCAATGATCATATTCCCAAACTCATCGGGCTCGTATCCGTGGCCTGTCATATACTCAAAAATGGATTCGAAAGACCCCATGTCGGACCAATTAAATGATGAAGGAACAACTTTAATTTTTTCAGTTCTTTCCATCACAGCATAATCCACTGATGTAGAAGGAATTTCCATGGAAAGATCAAAATCTAAAAATCCATCCTTAGATGCTTCAATTACTTCTTTCGACTTTTCCCAAACTAAAGGTTCATATTGTTTAAGCTCCTCTAAGAACACACCTGCCTTAAAACAAAACATACCAGAATTCCATAAAAAGTTACCTTTCTTCAGGAACTTCTCCGCAGTGTCCAAGTTAGGCTTTTCTCTAAAACTCAACACGTCTTCTCCTTCTGATTCAATATAGCCAAAGCCGGTTTCTGGTCTGGTTGGTTGTAAACCAAAGGTAACAATCTGTCCACTTTCAGCCAATTGAACTGCTCGCTTAACGGATTCTAGGTATTTATCCTCTGCATCAATTAAATGATCAGAGGGGGTTACAAAAAGAATATCATCTGCATTCGCTTTAAATGCTGCAAAAGCTATTGCTGCAGCTGTATTTCTAGGGCAGGCTTCTATAATTTCAATAAAGCCATCCACTCCCAGCCCCTGAAGATCTTTCCGGGACAGTTCATAATTGGCTTTATTCCCAACTACCATCAAACTATCACAGAGAACCCTGTTTCTTTCGATCGTTTTCTGAAATAACGTTTGGCCTTCAAAAATGGGCAAGTATTGCTTTGGGCAGCTTTTTCGGGACAATGGCCACAATCGACTTCCTACTCCTCCCGACAAGACTACATTAATTGTTTTCATGTTTTGTTTTTACTATTATTTAAAAATCAACTTTGGAAAGTTAGGTCTTTTTTCATGCTTAGCCAATACCACTCACAAGTATCTTTTAACCCCTTCTCCATAGAATACTTAGGTTCGTACCCAATAATCGACTTGGCCTTTTCTATAGAAGCCAAAGAGTGAGGCACATCACCGGGACGTCTAGAACCATATTCAAATTCTATAGAAGCAATTTTTTCATCATAATTTCTCAACTCACTCTTTAAGGTTTCAGCCAACTGATTCAATGATGCACGCTCACCAAATGCAACATTAAATACTTCAGAAATTGTTTTCTCGGAATCAAACGGCTGGTCCAATTGACTATAATAGGACGATAAATTCGATTTCATTTCATCTGTATCTTCTGCCGCCGCCAGTTTATTGGCTTGGATCACATTGTCTATATAGGTAAAGTCCCTGGAATAGGTACCATCGCCGTTTATTTTAGGAGACTCTCCATTGATCAGAGAAAGTACAAACTTAGGTATGACAGCTGCATAAGCTCCATTTGGATCTTGCCTTCTACCAAAAACATTGAAATACCTTAGCCCTATAGTTTCTAATCCATAGATATCAGCAAAATTACGTGCGAAGAGCTCATCAACAAATTTTGTAATGGCATAGGGAGACAAGGCATTCCCAATTACATGTTCTACTTTAGGCAAATCAGGATGGTCCCCGTAAGTAGATGAACTTGCTGCATAAATCACTCTTTTGACACCCGCTTCTTTGGCGGCGAAGAGTATTTTCACAAAACCTCCAATATTAACATCAGTACTGGTCATTGGATCAGCGATTGATCGGGGAACAGATCCTAACGCTGCTTGATGAAATACGTAGTCACAACCGGCTACTGCTTTTTGACAATCCTCAAAATTTCTGATATCGCCTCTAAGTAGCGTAAAATTATCTGATAATTGGGCCTTCTTGATGTTCTCAATCTTTCCGGTGGAAAAATTATCCAAACAAACTACCTGATGTCCATCCGCTAAAAATGAATCAATCAGGTTAGAGCCGATAAAACCGGCCCCACCTGTTACTAAGATTCTTGAATCTTTTCTGATTGACTTTTTACCCATATGATTTAATGAATCTAAAAATGGTTTACTTGAAATTCAAGAAATATCAAACTCCTATTCCATAATGGGTAAAACCTAATTCATTGAGGTATTTACGGTCATATATGTTTCTACCATCAAATATCACCTTATGGTTCAAGAGTTTATTTAAAGCGCTCCAGCTTGGAATTCTAAATTCCGACCATTCTGTAACCAATAAAAGCGCATCTGCATCTACGCAGGCATCATAAGCATCTTTACAATAAGTTACTTTATCCCCTACATATACTTCCTTTGCTTCCTCCATGGCAATTGGATCATATACTTTCACTTTTGCTCCGGCTGCTCTCAGCTCATCAATAATTACTATCGCTGGAGCCTCCCTCATATCATCAGTGTTCGGCTTAAAACTTAATCCCCACATAGCAAAAGTCATTCCGCTTAAGTCATCACCGAAATGTTTCTTCACCTTATGGACCAGCTTATATTTCTGGTCATCGTTTACCGCTTCAACAGCCTCAAGTACCCTGAGGTCATATCCATACTGCTTTGCCGTTTTAACAATTGCTTTAACGTCTTTGGGGAAGCAGCTTCCTCCATACCCAACGCCTGGATATATAAACTTATTACCGATTCTTGGATCAGATCCAATTCCACTTCTAACCATATTCGCATCTGCCCCTACCAATTCGCAAAGATTGGCAATATCGTTCATAAAGCTGATTTTAGTGGCCAGCATGGCATTGGCGGTATACTTGGTCATCTCTGCTGAAGGAATATCCATGTAAATAATCCTATCTCCACTTAACTGGAAAGGTTTATAAAGCCTCTTCATAATGTCTTCAGCTCTTTCATCCTCCACTCCGATAATAATTCTATCTGGCTTTAAAAAGTCTTCCACTGCAGCCCCTTCTTTCAAAAATTCAGGATTAGAGGCAACTGCAAACTTCAAGGCACTTTCTCTTTTATCCAAAGCATCCTGAATAGCCTTTTTCACTTTACCTCCCGTTGTCACAGGCACGGTACTCTTTGTGGCTACAACAATGTAGTCATTCATGGTTCTCCCAATCTCATCAGCCACAGCCAAAACATACTTCAAATCTGCTGATCCATCCTCTCCTGGAGGGGTTCCTACAGCAATAAAAGCTACCTCTGAATCTTGAATAGCCTCACCTAAGTTGGTGCTAAAAGTCAATCGCCCGCTTTGGTAATTTCTTACAACAATCTCTTCCAAACCAGGCTCATATATAGGCATGATTCCTTTTTTGAGCTTGTCAATCTTCTTTTGATCAATGTCGACGCAAACAACCTCAATGCCAACATCTGCAAAACAGGCTCCCGACACCAAGCCTACATATCCAGTTCCTACTACAGTAATTTTCATGATTTACAATTAAAATATTTAGGTGGTTAAATTAATACATTTTTAGTTCTCGATCTACAGCTTCAACTGATTAGTCTTTACAAACTATGGGTTTGTCAGTGCCAAAATAATTTCTGGATAGTCACCACCCTACATTTCTCTTTATCTCAAATAGACATTATCCGAACCGCTCATATAGTCAAATACGAGTTATAAATGTTTAAGCTGAAAGGTTTTTGGGTATACCTGACATCTGTTTTACACATTTACGTTTTCTATAGTCCAGATGCCAATTAAGTGTCCTCTTTCAATACTGAAACTTATTTTCATTATTGAAAAAAAATTTCTCAACAAACTAATAAACTTAGTCAATGATAGATTAAATATCAAAATCCCACTATATCTATCCCCTACAAAATTGTTGATGTTTTAAAAGTAGTTTATTTTATTTTAAATACAAAAATTTGTTTTTAAAATTTTAATTTATGTATCTCATATAAAATAAAATGAGGTAAAGATTATTTTCGATTATCCTGCACAACGGATGCTTTAAGAGTAAAGTACAGAGGAATTTAACCTTAAAAGCTCCATAATTCTTCGCAAAAACATAACATTTACATGCTAAACCTTTTAAAAATAGGAAAAACCATTAAATGCATTGAAAAATTTACAATTTATACGCCTAAATTCAGTGACTTAAATTAATAATTTCTCATGGAAAACGGTTTCCAATTTTATTAAGTGTAATTTTCACATGTTTTGTTTATGTTTATTTGAAAGAATAAAGATTAGGATTAAATTTGTACTAGCAAGTAAAGCAAAAGGCTTTACACATTGTGAGGTGCAGGGACAGAATGGCTTTGTTATTTTGTCATTAGAAGTTTTTCTGAAGGTTCGACTCCTTCTCTCGCAACAGGTTATTTTGGGTTTATTGTTAATTGACTAAAGCTATGGAATCTTGTTTCATAGCTTTTTTTATGGCCATAAAATAATTAGAAATACTCAAGTAGATAGATGTCCCTAACCTAAGAAACATCATTTTGTTAACCAAAAAGACTTGATTATGCCCTATTATATTCCGATTATTGAGTCTTCAAATTTTTATTAAATGAGTACTGAGATCAACTGGTTTGTGATGTATACGGCTCCAAGAGCTGAAAAAAAAGTAGCACAGCGATTAGAAGAAAACAATATTGAAACCTATCTCCCTATGATCGAGGAAATTCGTCAATGGAGTGATAGAAAGAAAAAGGTCAAGAGACCTCTCTTTAACGGTTATTTGTTTGTAAGAGCCGAAAAAAACAGACTCTGGGAAGCCTTACAAGTTCAAGGAGCTGTGAAATTTGTCAATTTTTCAGGCAACCATGCCATTGTGAGGGATGAAGAAATCGAAGCTATCAAAAGAATCGTCACTACTGGTGTTGCTGTTGAGGTGGACAGTTCTGAAATACATGAAGGCCAACAAGTCAAAATATTGGGTGGACCATT
The DNA here is from genome assembly GCF_015533855.1 of Echinicola sp. 20G. Lineage (GTDB taxonomy): Bacteria > Bacteroidota > Bacteroidia > Cytophagales > Cyclobacteriaceae > Echinicola. Next base: position 5,621,104 of record NZ_AP024154.1, read on the forward strand.
ACAAGGCTTTGAGGGGGAGTGTATCCAAAAAGGAAACCAAGATTATTTTATCATTAGAGTACCGAGTATCAACCAAACTGTTATGGTCACCGTACCAAGGAAATTCCTGGAAATAATTGGGTAAGATTAGCGACCATAGTAATAAGGTTGCTTTTTCTCAAATAACTTCCTGAAGCGGTTGCCCGTTAAAGCGCTAAACCCTCCAATCAATGCTCCCATTAAAGCAGTGATCAGCATTAATGACCCTTGATGGTTTAGCCCCATTATTTCTCCCATCATTCCGGGGAGAGGTGACGCTGTACTCCAGGTCACCCAAAAGGACTTCCCAAGCCATACAATACCTACTCCCAATGCTGCTGAAAAGAAAGCCCTCACACCATCACCTCCAAAGACCAAGCCCATATTTGCCCAAATCAACATCATTACCCAATAGGTCAAAAAAGGACTCACCAAAAGTGTAATCAATGCAAATAGTAAAATCCATAAAAGAAATTTCATCGTTACCTTGGGTTTAACACAGTTTTAAATAAATTATTTTCCATTTCATTTTTGGAGTACAAGCTCATATTAAGGTATTCTCCTCTGGCCCATTTATCGATCATGTTTGCATAAAATCTACTGCCGGGGTTACCGGATTGCCCTCCAGGGTAGATCCCCTGTGCCTTTACATCTTCGCCCAATTCCACTAACATTCTCCAACTTGCACCATGTCTTTCACTTGTCGCATTAATGATACTTCTCCCCCCTCCCGTATGCACACTATCATAGCTAAAGGCTTTAAAATTGGGAACCAAATGTTGGATGCTGGTATGCTTATACTTTGACCAGGACAATTCCTTTCCCTCTTCACTTAACTTACCCCATTCTTCAACTGTCGCTTCAAATGAACTTTGAATTTGTTCTTTTGCGGTTTCTAATTTCGCTGAAGTGTTTGGATCATCAAACACACTGTCCATAGGATAATCAATTATAAATCTTGAAGTTATATAATTATTTGGGTAAACAATCGGCTTTCCTTTTTGGTCCAGTTTTGACCAAATACTTGCTCTTAGCTTTGACCACCAAATATTAAAAATAGTTGGCCCAGTCACACCAGGATCAGCATAAAAATCCCAGTTCGATAAAGAATCAATAAGCATTTGTGCATCTTCACTGAAAACTTTTGTGGAATCCTCTTGCAAATAACGCATCATTATCGGAAGCACCTCCGCTGCATGAAGGTCATAATCATCAAACTGCATGACTTTCATATCCTCCAAAGTAATATTATCCATACTTTGGAGAAGTGAATTAATCCTCCTGTTCCTGTAATGCTCAAAGCTATTGTCAAAGACATAATAAGGATAATCTTTCCCAACGGAATACTGATTGGCTGAACTGACAAAACCTCTTTCAGGGTTCAAAGTTGAAGGGTTTTGATTATTGGGAATGTATCCACTCCACTCAAATGCAGGATTGTTCCCATCCATTAAGTACTTGCCCTGTTCTGGCCACTTCAAGGGAAACTTTCCTTGAACTTTCATGGCGATGTCCCCATTCTTTGCAGCAAAGACAAAATTCTGAGCAGGTGAGGTAAAATTGTCCAATGCAGCCAAATAATCTCTATGGCTCTTTGCCTTGTTAAGCAGCAGAAAAGTCTTTTGCTCATTGGAACCTTCATGAGCGGTCCATTTCAAAGCAAAGTTCCGTTTTTGATCGTTTGGTTTAAAAGTCCTATCATACATAACAGGACCATAATGGGTATAGATCACCGTATCCATATAAGCAGAATCCCCTTTAACTTCTATGGACTCTAGTCTAAGGGTGCTTTGGATCCACTGATCATTATAGCGGTACTCCAACCTGTTTTTATCCTTGAATTCAATGGAATACCAATCTCTTACATCCCTGGTAGCATTGGTTACTCCCCAGGCAATATCTTCATTAAATCCACTGATGACCCCCAATGCCCCTGGGAGTGTCGCTCCTTTAACCGTATATTCCGGGGTACTCAGCTGCATCACGTACCATAAGCTAGGAAGGTTAAGTCCCAAATGTGGGTCATTGGCTAAAATGGGATTGCCACTTCTGGTCTTAGAACCATCTACAGCCCAGTTATTAGACCCAACGCCAGGTTCAGGGCTTGAGATAGGTTCAATCAAAAGTGAAAAATCCGGATATTTTAAACCTGCAGGCTTCTCTATTTCTAAAGGCTGAAAATTCCAAACATGGTCTACTTCTATAACAGGGTCATTATCTTCTGTATAATCGGGAAAAAGCTTGTTCATGGTACTTTCTCCTACCTTAGCCCTTAAATTGGTATATTCAATATCCTTGTCTCCTACCAACATATCGGCCATATACTTCAATAAAAGCACCGTTTTGTAAGCACTCCATTTCTCTGGCCTATAATCCAGGATCTTGTATTCTACAGGAAGGTCTGCAAGCCTCAAATGTTCTATATATAGATTGACCCCTTCACTGTATGCTTCTATCAGCTCTAATGTCTCCGGGCTATTATCAGCCAGAAATTGTAACCCCATTTCCGCCCCATATCCTAGTCCTTTTCTCCTCTGTGTTCGATCAAAATCTATAGCTTGTATCCCAACTATTTCGGATATTCTTCCTGCTGCTGCCCTCGTTTGAAACTCCATTTGCCAAAGACGATGCTGAGCGGTTACATATCCTTGTGCCAGCATTAGGTCTTTATCGTTTTGTGCAAAAAGATGAGGAATCAAATTTTCGTCGTAGACCACCTCCACAGGAGCGGACAGTCCTTCAAGATCAATTTTTTTCTTGGCTTTTTCATCTTCACTGTAAGAGTTCTGCCAAAAACCATGATAAGGATCCAGCAAATAGCCTAAAGGAGGAACCTGCCCAATGTTTACAGAAAGACCTACTGCTAATACAAGAGTAACTAGTAAAACAATTAAAAATCCGAAGTATTTCATAAAATATACCTTCTTTGGGTGATTCCAGGTAATTAGATATCCGAATTTAATCCATTATAGTATAATTTCAATTGATTAAAGCAGGAATATTTGATGTTATACCAAAACTCAACCCATAAAAAAATAAAAATAACATCTTTTTCACCTATTTAAAATGCAAAAAGCTTTGGAGGAAACATCCAAAGCTTTTTTATTATTATCCTGATTAAATCAATTAGTTTATAGTGATAGGCAGTTTAAGTTTTTCCCACCTCACGATCAGTCCTGGTTCCTCCACTGAAATCAAAAGCTGTTCTTGGTTGGTATCAAGCCATTCCGGAGTCACCTTCACTCTTAACACATCATTTTCCTCTTTATACTGGTAATGGCCATGCTCTAAATTCCATTCAGAATTAAAAATCACTGTCCAGTCACCTTCCTTCTGAGGAATAGTAAACAAAGAATACTTGCCAGCAGGCAAGGCTTCACCCTCTACCGTTACGTCATCTGAAAAATTCAGATAAGTAGCTTCATTGGCACCGGTTCTCCATACTTCTCCATATGCTTCTAAGTCTCCCCAAATGGCCCTACCTTTTACGGAAGGGGCTCCATATTGGACTGAGATGGTTTTCCCTCCAATTTCTCCCTCAGCAGTTTTTAATGGGCTAGCTCTTTCTTCCTCCTGCATTTCCATAGCTTCCGTTTCTTCGTTTTGGACGTTTTCACTCTTCTCGGCCCCACCACAGACACTCAACAAAGCTCCCGCAGAAATTAATATTAATAAAAATAAAGCGTCAAACTTTTTCATAAATTTTGAAATTGATTTAAAACGAATTTAAGCATTTTTTCAACATCCAATCACAATCCGTCTATTAATTCGAAATGAACATTCTAATTTATTTGTTGACAAAATATAGCGACTTATCTCACTAATTTTTCACTCAACATAAACCAAGCACTTTAAGTCACTTCAAATCAACCAGATCAGAAAGTATATTATTACCATTGGTATCAATACATTTTATATTTTACCATTAACATTACCCAATTATAACAGCAAGGCATTATTTTCCTTGTAATTCCCTTAATCATAACCTATTTTCGCTAACATTTATACGATGTACATATGCGCTATCTTGTAATTCTCGTTTTTTTACTATCTGTAATACTTTTTTTCTGCGTGAATATTTCCCCAGAACAGCTACCCTATGCGGGATTGGTCCCCATGTTTATCCCTGTTTTTTTGATCATTAACTTTATCCTCCTTATTCTATTAATTTTTGCCAAGAAAAAAATATTGGTGCTTCCTCTTGCTGCCATCTTGATAGGTTGGAAATTCATAGGTGTAACCCTTCAGTTCAATAATGACTCTACTGATGAAAAGGGGCTTTCTGTATTGAGCTATAATGCCCATATGTTCAGTTACGAAAAATACAAAGCGAATGATCCCAAAGTAGTGCCTAACATTTTTAATTGGATTCGTGAACAAGACGTGGACATTATGGGATTTCAAGAATTTTATCAGGATTATACCACTCCTGCCAGAAATGCCATCAAACAAATCAGTAATGAGGGCAAATACAATTACTCTGCCCAATCTGTAGAGGAAAAATCCGGAAGGCGTTTCTTTGGTTTAGCGATCTTCACTAAACACCCCATTATCAATGAAGGTAAAATTTTCGACAATAGAAAAACCAATGGAGCCATGTTCATTGATATCACCGTCAACAAAGACACCATTAGGGTTTATAATGTCCACCTTGAATCCATGAGTATTCCTGCAGACCAGTTGGATAATATCGATGGAATAAAAGAAAATTACCGCAAAACTTGGCGTAGGCTTAACAGAGGAATGGTCAACCGTGCCAAGCAAGTAACAGTATTGACCGACCATATCAAAAACAGCCCTTACCCAGTAATTCTTATGGGAGACTTTAATGATGTGCCCTATAGCTATACTTATTTTACAGTAAGATCGATATTGGAAAATACCTTTGAGACCATAGGAAATGGATTTGGATTTACATTTAACAAAGTGCTTTTCTTTTTGCGGATTGACAACATCTTCTATAGTGATCAACTGACCCCAATCCGATTTAACACACTCAGGGAGGTTGACTATTCAGACCACTACCCCATTGAAGCTGTTTTCCAGCTAAACCCTCTGATCAAGGCTGTTCCTCAACCTTTGGACACTGACCAGTAATTTAAACATTCCAAAACCTTTGATAAGCGGTTTAGGTCTTATTTACTTTTTATTTTACTTTTGACAATTGGAAAAAATTATAACTATGAGATTAATTTGGTCAAAAGCATTGTTTGGCCTTTGTTTTCTTAGCGTGCTAAGTGCAAAAGCCCAAACAGACAGATGGCAACAAGCCGTTAAATATGAAATGGATGTCGAAATGGACGTCGACAAAAACCAATATGAAGGGCATCAAAACCTTGAATACACCAACAACTCACCAGACACGCTACACCGTGTTTTCTACCACCTTTACTACAATGCCTTCCAGCCTAACAGCATGATGGATGTAAGGTCAAGGACCATTGCAGATCCTGATGGAAGGGTGAAAGACCGCATTGCCAATTTAACACCCGATGAAATCGGTTACCTAAAGGTGAAATCATTGAAAATGGATGGCAAAAGTGCAGACATCGAACATGTGGGCACTATCTTGGAGGTAAACCTACCGAAGCCCATCCTTCCTCACAGCACCGTTAACTTTTCTTTGGATTTTGAAGGACAAGTGCCTCTTCAGATCAGAAGATCGGGGCGTGACAACAAAGAAGGTGTTCGCTATTCCATGTCGCAGTGGTACCCAAAAATGGCCAATTACGATGATCAGGGTTGGCATGCCAACCCATATATCGGCAGGGAATTTTATGGCATTTGGGGAGACTTTGATGTTAAAATAACCATTGACAAATCATACATTCTTGGAGGAACCGGATACCTTCAAAACCCAGAAGAAATTGGATATGGCTATGAAGAGGAGGGGCAAAAAGTAAAACAGCCTCGAGGAAAAACATTGACCTGGCACTTCCATGCCCCTCAAGTTCATGACTTCATGTGGGCAGCTGACCCTAACTATACGCATGATAAAATGGTCATGGACAACGGTATCACTATTCATCATTTATATATCAAAGGTGAAAAAACAGCCAACAACTGGAAGAAACTGATGGAATACACTCCACAGTCAATGGCTTACTTAAGTGAACATTTCGGGCAATATCCTTATAAACAATACTCTGTCATCCAAGGTGGTGATGGAGGCATGGAATACCCGATGTCTACTTTGATCACTGGAGAAAGAACACTCCCAAGCTTGGTGGGTGTTATGGTTCATGAAATGGCCCATAGCTGGTTCCAAGGTGTTTTAGCCACCAATGAATCATTGTACCCATGGATGGATGAAGGCTTCACTACTTTCGCTACAAATGTAACCATGAACAATATTTTCTCTAAAGAGCCTTCCAAATCCCCTCAGGCTGGCTCCTATAGAGGGTACATAAGACTGGCCACTTCAGGAAAGGAAGAGCCTATGACCACGCACTCTGATCATTACCATACCAACTTTGCCTATGGTTCTGCCGCTTACTCAAAAGGAGCCGTATTCTTGGGGCAATTAGGCTATATCATTGGCGAGGAAAACCGTGACAAAGCCATGCTGAAATATTTCAACGATTGGAAATTCAAGCACCCTAAAACCAATGACATCGTCCGTGAAATGGAAAAGCAAAGTGGACTGGAATTGGATTGGTATAAAGAGTATTGGGTAAATAGCACTAAAACCATTGACTATTCAGTATCATCTGTTGAAGCTTCTGATAACGGGACCAAGATAACATTACAAAGAGATGGTCTGATGCCTATGCCAATTGATTTGGTAATCACCTATCAAGACGGCTCCCAAGAAATGGTCTACCTTCCTTTAGTGATACAAAGAGGAAACAAGCCTGAAGAAGCTGGGATGCCAGAACGCATCAAAACACAAAGGTGGCCTTGGACCAATATCACTACTGAAGTAAATTTGGACAAAGATTTCAACACCATAAAAAGTGTGGAGATTGACCCAAGTCAAAGAATGGCAGATATCAATAGAGACAATAATAGTTTTACCTTGGAAGAAGAGTGATGGGGATTATCTAAAAGATAAAGCTCAATTTACTTTGATTTAAGATGATTGAAGTATCATTGGACATACAAAGAGTAGGTTCGATATTTATAAAAACAAGAGAGGCATCCTAAGGATGCCTCTCTTGTTTCATCCAGTAATAACAGCCTAAATAGACTAAGATTTTTCTACAGTCAATACATCTTTCTCTTTACCTTAATTTAGGAATATTATTTCTCCCAGCTTTAATTGATTACGATGGAAACCACAAATAATAGTGGATGGAAGCTCGTCGAAGTTTAAAAACTAAAAGTGGATCAAATAAAAGTTCTGGGGGAGTAATTCAAGTATAAACTTTGTTATCCCCAACCCTGAATTTATTTTAAACCACAAATGAATATTAGGTCAAACCAGCTTTGATTAGCTAGTATTCTTATCTTTTCAACCTTTCAGTTTGACAACTACAATTCTATTCATTGAATGATTGTACCCTATAAAATAAAAACCTCCGAGACATTGCCCCGGAGGTTTTAACACTTAAAAAACCACCAACCTTTAAATAAATCTACATAAACTATTTTTTGCGAATAGCTATATTGATCTTATCTGCCAATAAATACATGACAGGTACTATTACTAACGTCAAAAAGGTTGCAAAGGTTAGACCAAATATTACAGTCCAAGCCATTGGCCCCCAAAAATCTGCATTATCACCTCCTACATAAAACTGAGGATCAAATGATGATAGTAATGTAAAGAAGTCAATATTCATTCCTATCGCCATTGGAATCAATCCCAAAATGGTTGTAATCGCTGTCAGCAACACGGGGCGAAGACGGGTTTTACCTCCTTCTACTATACTTCCCACCACCTCACTGTATGGCAAATGATCATCAGGATCTATGTTCAATTCAGCACGTCTACGCTGCCTTACGAGATTGGTATAGTCAATCAACACAATTGCATTGTTTACCACGACCCCTGCCAGTGAGATAATTCCAATACCAGTCATGATCACTACGAAGTCCATATTGAAAATGGAAAGCCCCAAGAATACACCAATGGTACTCAAAAGAACTGAACACATGATAATGAAAGGTGTCATCAGGGAATTAAACTGTGCCACAATGATCAAGAAGATGGCCGCCACCGCAATAATCATCGCGTTCATCAAGAAAGCCATTGACTTGGCCTGCTCCTCTTGCTCTCCGGTAAACTTCAGGTCTATACCGTCCGGTAATTCATAATCTGAAAGTAAGGTCTTGATTCTCTCCACAATTTCATTGGCATTGTAGCCTTCATCCACATTCGAATAAATTGTAATCACCTTATCCAAATCTTTTCTCTTTACCGAACCATAGGTAGAACTGTACTCCACATCGGCCACAGAGGTAATTGGAATATTGCGACGGTTACCAAATTTATCCATGAAGAAAATCTTCTTGTTGACCAAAGCATCCACGTCATAACGGTACTTGTCTGCCAATCTCAACTCAATAGGATAATCATCTTCACCTTCTTTGTATTTAGAAACTTCAAACCCAAACAGTGCGGTTCTTAATTCATTGGCAATCGTATAGGTGGAAAGTCCAAACCTTCTGGCTTTGTCCCTGTCAATGTTTACTATCAATTCCGGCTTGCCTGTTTCCAAATCCATCTTCAATTCTTCAATACCTTGGATATTGGCTGCATTGATAAACTCGCGGATATTCTCCACTTCTCCCACTAGCTGATCATAATCTTCCCCACTGACCTCGATATTGATCGGCTTGCCTACTGGTGGACCATTTTGCTCCTTATCAACAGTGATTTGAACACCTGGGTATTTGGCCATGGCCTCACGAAGCTCCTGCATGATCTCGGAAGTATTCTTGCCATTTCTGTATTGATATTCCACAAAACTCACCGTCAACATTGCCTTATGGGGTGTCACGCCCATACTTGGTCCCTCAGAAGGATCACTGGTTCCCTCTCCTACCTGAGCAATAAATGCTTCCACAATATCTCGATGTGGCTCGATCATTTTGATTACCTCATCCTCAACTTTCTTACTGAAGCTATTAGTTGCCTCAATGTCGGTACCTATAGGGTATTCAATAAAGATATTAATGTAATTTGGATCACTGCTTGGGAAAAACTCCACTTGTGGGGCCCTTACCATCAAAAGTCCCAAAGACAAAATCAATACCCCAAACATTCCAAAAAAGAAAGCATATGGCTTTCTACCTGATAAGGCAAAACTTAGTGTTTTCTCATATCCTTCTTCTAGCTTCACCAAGAATACAACCTGGAACCATCGGATAGCCTTCTTCATAAACAAGGCGTTCATCAATGTAATCAAGGTGGCCAAAAGCAGAATATTGGCTACGGTATATATTCTAAGAACATAGCAAATCGCAGCAATGGTCAACAAAGTTCCTGCGATAACAAAGGATCTTCTTTTCGGCTTGACATTGTCCAGATTTTGGATTTTCATATACATAGCCGTAACCACTGGATTGATCACCAAACCTACAAACAAGGAAGATGACAATACAATGATCAAGGTTATCGGCAAATACTTCATAAACTCGCCCATAATACCCTGCCAGAAAGCCAATGGCACAAAGGCAGCTACTGTGGTAGCCGTGGAAGTAATGATTGGCCAAGCCACTTCACCCACTCCTTCTTTAGCTGCTACGATAGGTGACTTACCTTCTTGCATCAATCGGTAGATATTCTCTACTACCACAATTCCATTGTCCACCAACATCCCTAGGGCTAGAATCATGGAGAAAAGCACCATCATGTTAAGCGTCACCCCAAAGGCATTCAGTACCATAAAGGAGATAAACATGGAGAGAGGAATGGCTATTCCTACAAAGAGTGCGTTCCTGAATCCTAAGAAGAACATCAACACCAAAATCACCAAAATCACCCCAGAAATAATACTGTTTTCCAAGTTGGCCACCATGCTTCGGGTAAACTTGGACTGGTCATTCGTAATACTCACTTTCAGGTCTGACGGAAAATGGTTGGCCTTAGCTTCTTCAATGATCTCCTTGATCTTATCACTCGCATCCAAAAGGTTTTCTCCTCCTCTTTTAACCACGTTCACGGTCACTACTGGCAGTTTAGATGCCCTGGCATAACTTTCCCTCTCCTTATAAGTGTCCTTTACTGTTGCAACATCCTTGAGGTAAACAATATTGTTACCTTCATTTTTAACGATGATATCATTCAGCTCGGAGGGATCATTAAATTCACCTGTCACCCTTAAAGCTCTTCTAAAATCACCACTCAAAATATTACCACCTGAAATGGTAACATTCTCCGCAGATATGGCGTCTGAAATATCTCCAAAGCTTACTTCCATGGCTTCCATCTTGAAAAGGTCCGCATCCACACGAATCTCTCTGTCAATGGTTCCTGTAAGATCTGCCTTGGAAATTTCAGGCAAAGCTTCGATTTCATCTTCCAGGTACTCCCCAAACTCCTTCAACTCTTCCTGGGAATAATTCCCGGAAAGGTTCACAAACATGATTGGCATTTCTGAGAAGTCAAGCTCAAAGATGTTTGGATCTTGGTCTAGGTCAGTAGGCAACTCACTCTTGGACTTATCGACTGCATCCTTTACATCCTGCAAAGCCCTTGAGATATCTACATTGGGGTTAAACTCTATGATAATAGTGGAATAATCCTGAATGGATGTTGAGTTGATCTTCTTGACATCCTTAAGTGACTTAAGCTCCTTTTCTATGGGCCTAGTGATCAGGTTTTCCATATCCACAGGTGAGTTACCCGGATAACTGGTTCCTACGTAAACGGTAGGGATTACAATCTCTGGAAAACTCTCCTTGGGCATTGTCGTGTAAGCATTCAAGCCCATGAAGGTAATGATCAGGGCAAGAATAATTACACTGGTCTTGTTATCAACCGAAAGAGAGGACAGACCAAATTCCCTGGAAACTTTCTTATTATTTGGTTGCTGATCAGACATAATTAATTTTCAACAATTTGAACTTTAGAACCATCTGCTACTTCCCTAAAACCCTTCTCAATTATCGCTTCTCCCCCTTTTAGGCCTTCTTTGATTTCCGACACATGCTCATAGGTCTCTCCTTTAGAAACATATTGTTTTTTAGCTGTGTTGTTATCCACCACATAGACATACTCCCCTTTATTATCCCTTTGGATAAGGTTGGTAGGTACAGTCACGGCGTCTTGATTTTGGTAGTCCTTGATGCGCAAAACTGAAACCATATTCGGCTTAACATGTTTCAGTTTAGGCAAAAACACCTCTACTTTGAAGGTTCGGTTATCGGGATTGATAATCGCACCCACTGCTGTTACTTTGGTGTCTATCTCTCTATTTAGAGAAGGGAATTCCACCTGAACAGAATCTCCTCTTTCCAATACTCCTACGTAACTCTCGGAGATATCACCTTCTATATACAGGTCACTTTCCCCGACGAAATTGATGATAGGCATGCCCGGTTGTACCAACTCTCCCAAACGAACAGTAACCTCTTCAATCGTTCCGTCAAAAGGAGCTGTAATGGTTGCCTTTCCTTTTTGTGTCTTCAAGGAAGCCAAGTTTTTCTCCAAGGTCTCTTTCCTGTTCTTGCTCTCTAAATATTGTACTTCCGTACCGATTTGCTTGTCCCAAAGTCGCTTTTGTTTTTCATAAAGGATATTGGCCAACTCCAATTGCTTCTCCAACTCATCGATACTGTTGTCCACAGACTCCGCATCGATCCTTGCCAGCACCTCTCCTTTGGAGACATGCATGCCTTCCATGGCTTTGATCTCCTCCACTCTACCAGAAACTTCAGCACTGATATTGACATTCTTTTTTGAAAGGACAGAACCTGTAACTTCCACATAATGCTCAAATGGCTGTTTTTGGGATTTCACGGTTGTAATTAGCACGGACTTTCTGTTTTGCTTCGCAAAAGTGGTATCCATGGCCGATATCTCCTTCTCAAGGGCTTCGATCTTAACTTTTAGATCGTGGTATTCTGTTTTGGCTGTAGCCAATTCTGCTTTCTTTTCAGCCAGCTCATCAGGCTGTTCGCAAGAAAAAGTCAATGCAGCCAATGCCACCAATGGTAATTTGGAAAAGGTTTTCATGTCTATATTGGGGTAAATGTATTTTTTCATCTTAATATTCCTAAAGCTTTTTCAAGGTCTACTTTCGCAATCAAAGCATCATATAAAGCACTGTAATAGTTTATCTCTGCCTCTTTCAGATCAGAATCTGCCTCCACAACTTCTAGGTTGGAACCTACACCTTCTTGGTATTTGATGCGGGCAATATTATAAACTTCAGTGGCCAACTCCATGTTTTCCCTTTGTACATCAAGGGTCCTTAAGTTGTTTTGCAGTGTGGTTCTGGCCTGGAATCTTTCCACTTCTATATTATCATCCAACATGACCATTTGATTTTCGATTTGCTCTAGCTGTATCCTGTTCTGTTGGATGCGTTTGCTCTTGGCCAATCCATCAAAAATGGGAAGCTTAAGGCTTAAACCAAGGAATGCACCGGTAAACCAATTATCTCCATCCCAAAGAGTGTTGAACTGCTGTCCGGCTCCATTTCTTTGGTAGGTAAAATTGGCATCAATGCTTGGCAGGTATTGTACCGTATTGTTTTTGAGATCCAGTTTCACCAATTCCCAATTGGTCTTCAGTTGGTCCATCTCCACTCTCCTATAACCGTTATTTTGCAACAAGCTGCTAATCTCTTCTGGTTTGTTCAGGTCTCTCAGTGTTTGTGTAATCTCGATTTCATATTCAAGGGGAAGTCCCATCTGCACTTTCAGCAACTGCTTGCTGATCACTGTAGCTGCATTGATCTTGTCCAGTTCAGTTTCGATATTATTGAGCTGCACCTTGATTCTGGAAACATCGATTTTTTCGGCAAAACCTTCCTCATAAAGGGCCTCTGTTTCCCTGTACAAGGAATCAATTCTAGCTTGGTTGGCCTCAGCCAATTCCTTTCGCTCTTCGTTTACCAAGACGGTAAAAAAAGCTTTTTTCACACTTTCAATGACATCATTCTCAGTCTTCTCCTTATCAAATTCACTGAGTAACCTGTATGTCTTAGCAGCCTTTAAACCTACAAAATAAGACCCATCAAAAATCATCTGGGTAACCGTAACTCCCAATCCACTTTGATAATTAACACCAAACTGCACTGGCAATACATCTGATGGATTGTCAGGGTCTGCAAACGGTCCTTCATTGGGAAGGAACATTACCGGAATGGCGACGTTTTTGGTAAAGTCAAACGTACCGTTGATTTGGGGCAGGCCTTGAGCAACCTGCTCTCCCACTGAGGCCTTCGAGGCAAAAGTCTCCAGTAGGGCATTTTTAGCGTCTGCATTGTTCTCCAATGCATATTGAACACTTTCTTCCAAAGTAAGCTCCAACACTTCCTGCGCATAGGTCGGCCTCGAAAAAAGACAGATCAGTATTGCTCCAAGAAGGGAGAATCTGGTTTTTAAACTCATGAGTTAATCCTGATTATTGATTTTATAAAATAGTTCGCGTCCTTTATCTGTCAAAAGGCCATGGATAAAATGATCCATGATAGCCATCTGAACTTCTATAATATTAAACTTGGCCGGTGGAAATTTGGTCGGATCAAAAGTGCTGGAGATTTGTTCCAACCTTATCATGGCCAAAATATTCGAATCAATTTCCGGTCGGAAATACCCTTCTGCTTTTCCCTGATCAATGGTATCAGTGATGGTCTTGATGGCGCAGTTATGCTTGTAATGCTCAAAAAGCTGCCAACATTTTGGGTAGTATCGTTGAATTTCGCTAAAAACTAGCGGATTGATATTAGAAAACCGAGAACGAATGTACTTCGAAATTTCCACAAAATGCTCCAAAGCTCCATTGGACTCTTCATTAAGTTTGGTAAAGAATTCCTGGTCTTGCCTCATGCTATTTTCAAAAGTATTAAAAACAAGTTGCTCCTTGTCCTTAAACTCCTGATAAATCGTCTTTTTTGACATGCCGGCTGCCCGGGCTATATCATCCATCGTCACATACCTCACCCCCAGACGGGTAAAATGCTCCATGGCTACTTCTAGTATCTTTTCTCTCGTCTCCAAAATCAGCTAAGTCAATTTTCAATGACAAAACTCTGGAAACTTTATGAAACTTCAAAGTTTCCTTGGTTTTAATTTCCACCTTGATGCAAGCCCTATCCAAAAACCCACCAAACAATCAATCAACTGAAAATCAATTAGTTAAATAAATCCGCTTTGCTTTACCGTCTCATTAGCGAACAAAACCCTGTTCAAATTCGGTCACATGAGAACAATGACCTTTTTCAAACTTCAATTTTTCATAAAAGTTAATAGTCAAAAAAGTTCTAATTAGCCGATCAACAAGCTCAATCCACAATCTAAAAAATAACTTGAAATTGAAATACCGCTTGCCAAACACCTATGGCCTCAGGCTTTATTGTGTTATAGAAAAGTTGACCAGTGGCGCAGTAAAACAACGCTGATTTCCCTATTTGAAATGTCTTGCCAGCACCTCCACCAACTGGAAGCAACATTTGCTCCCCTTCGTCTGCCAGCCAATTATTGAGGATAGTCGCATTGCTTTCAAGAAACCAACCTTGGACTAAATTGTAATAGGTAAAATACTGTAGATTGAAACTGTTGACTTGGTTTGCCCCTTCTCCTCCAAGCGACCAATAGTTTTGCACGACAAAACCACCAGAAAACTTGTCACCGCTATGATTGAACAAAAATGATGGACCTAAACTCACTCGGTTACTGCCCAGGGCTGCGTTGGTGCGGGTGGGGATTTGAACAGCCGGCCCGATCCCCCAACTGACCTTTCCTTTTTTTTGTATAGAGGAAAAGTATCCGTTAAATAAGATATTGCCCATTCCTGAACTCCTCATGACATCATGTCCAGGCGATGATATGTCCATTATTGGAACGTGTGTCATCATGCCTGTGGCAGGAATCCCCTGAAAAGGGATAATGGTATATGTGATCAACTTAAGGTTATCTGATAGTTTAATTGGCCAAACAGGCTGGATAGAAAAAGAACTGGCCACACCATCACCCACTGGCATGAGAATTTCCTGCAAATAGACACTCCGTAATCCTGCCACGGGATCCTGACGTTTTTTGGCCATTTCTTCAACAGTCACTTGAACAGTAGTCTCCTGAGAATATCCAGAAATGTAATGGCTAAAAAACAATAGGACAAGTACAATATGCTTAATAGAAGAATAGCCCACCGAACAATTTACATTAACTGAAAAATCCACACTATGAGGCAGTTTAAGGTAAAAATTGTGTTAGATAGATTTTCTAAAACACTACTGTAATTCAGGGAGTTTGTATTCACCACTGATCACAGATTCTCCTGGCATATATACTCTAAAGCAAATCCAAAATGGTTTAGAAGGAACCAAGAGTTTGTTGGTGTATTCCATATCTTCAAATTGCTCCTTGGGCACATAATACATATCAAAGGTTTTTCCATCCGGGTTCAGTTTGATTTCGGTATTGCTGATAGTAGAGCCTTTGTCCGTCTTCAGGTATTGGTCTGCTCCATAAATCGTGATAGAATAAAAACCCAACTCAGGATCTTTCATTTCAGGAACTGGATAGGTCGCTTTATAAATTTTGCCCTCTTCCAAGTCGTATTGGGCGGTAAGGTACTGTGCATCTTTGTCCGGCAGGAGCCCAGTAGCTATAGACACTCCTCTGTTTCGGTCTTCTAGCGATACGGGAGCTGAAATAGTACCCATCGTTCCCTGAACACCTTCATTCTTGGCAATATCCACATAGGTGGAAAGTAGTTTCTTAAACTCTTCCATGTTCCAGCTAGTGACCTGAAAAGACTTCGGCTGATAACCATTTAGATATTCCAACTGCAATTGATCTTGATAATCATTTACTTTCTTGATATCATCTGGATCGTTCGGATTGACCTGCATCCGCACATTGGCCCAGAAAAAATCACTGGTTTTGGACGCTGGAATCACATAACGCCCCGGACCATACAGCACATCCACCGTAATATGGTCATGATTGACCACATGAAGTGACATATATCGACCATCATTTTCTGGCAATGTGATGGCCACATCCCCTCCGCCATCCAAGATAGCAAAGGAATAATCCGTATCACGGTTCATCAATGGTGCAGGTTGCTCATCCAATGGCATAGGTTTACGGTGATGGTTCCAAGTATTGTCGGCTCCCTGAACAAATTCCTTTTGCATCGCCAAATCTGCCATGGCCTGCGCAAAATTTTCCTTGGTAACAGCTACTGTTGAGTCCGATATAATAGCTATTTTTTCATCTGCTTCTTTTTTTTGTTGCTGACAAGCAAACATTAATAGAGTCGTCAATAGGGATAAGAATATTCTTTTCATCACATTAAATATTTTATTGCTTGTTTCCTTTATTCACCAATTCAAAGTCACCAGGCTTGTAACTTCTGTCGAAGAAAGCTTCCTCCGGCCCATAGAAGCGGAACAGGCTGAACCAACCCCTTCCTGGTGCTGTTTTGATAAAATTAGGTTTGTCGTCTGGATTATCAGGTCCGATAAAGAAGGTTACTGAACCATCTTCATTTTCAACCAGTTCATTCATAGTATTTAAGGAAGGATAAGCCTGTCCTTCAGCATCTACTCCTGCTGCCGTTTCCGCATCATAAAGTGTAAGTGACGTAAATAATTTGGCAGGCATATTAGCAGGAAAGGTGATCTCATAACTATTCTCCCCCATCAAAAAGTTACCATCGCTATCTTTGTAAGCATTGCCATATTTTGCACCCAAACCTACAATAGACGACATCATCCCTGTACTGATCGAATAGTGGTTGATGTACATATGTGCTTTGGCATTTACATCGGTATGGTCTGTCTCTCGATTCCTAAACTCCTCATCTAGCAATGTATGCATAAAATCGTCCAGCTCCGTATGTGCATGAGCTACCCATTTCCGGTCGTTCCACCAAAGCCCGTCCTCTTCTTGATCGAAGTTAGCCGCAATATTTTTCGCCATTTTCCAGGCAGTTTCTGCTGCTTTATCCAATATGTCCTTTTGTTTTTCAGTAGGAGCGAATTCCTTTCCTTTACTTATTCCTAATGCGGCCATCATCCCGTGCATATAAGGATCAACATCATCCACTCGGTCACTTTGGATGAATCGGTTAAGCATTTCAAAGTAGGAAAAGTCATGAGCAAAGAGCGCGTAGGAATCCACATCAGAGGCATGCTGAAAGTCCATAGGCTTGGCTTCCCCTTCCAATGGGTAAATCTTGATACCTTCGACAGCCTGAACACCAGGTTCTAGGTTATCAACAGATTGAAAAAAACCTCTCTGGAAGATGAAGACTCCATTTGTCTTGCTGGTATAGAGATAATAGCCATCGGGAACATCTCCTTCATAACCTTCTGGCACAATAAGGTACTTCCCTCCCTTTCCCCTGTCAGGTCCTGGAAAACCAATATCACCTAAAAAACGAGTTCCATCCGGTTTCTCTGGTCCTTCCAAAGGACGGTGCCAATAATCATCCAATAGCCCCTGTAACATGGGTGGTACATCCAATACAAGAGGGCCAGTTTTACTCAAATCGGCAAAACCTAGTGCATAGATTACATCTGAATTTGGAGTCGTAATGATAGTCTTTGGTTTTAGTCTTTTTTCAAAAACAGAAACCACATTATAACCTTCCCCAAAAGTCTTTCCCAAGCCTTCTTTCATGGCGTACATGTTTACTGCAGGCAAAGCCCATAAATACACCTGTGTGGCTCTTTGGAAATACAGTTCATCATCCAAGCTACTGGATGTCTCACCTTCTGGGTAGCCACCTTCAAAAGGCAAGCTGGCCAAAGTTTCATATCGGCTTTCTAGCCCTTTATCGCTAAGCGATTGTTTATCTATCGTGTTGGGTTGGTTGCATGCTGCTAGCATTAACAATGATAACAAAGCACTTAATCCTTTTTTCATAGCTATTTATCTGATTACGTTCAGTTGTTATTTTATGAGTTTTCATCATCAAGATTGGATACAAATACCTGTATTTTAATGTATAGCACTGTAGAGGAAGAAATGAATTCTATTGATCAAAAAACTACGCTGTCGTTCACATGATTAAATTTGAAAATTTGCTCTTAGGAATAAAAATTTAATCATAACAGGTTTGCCAAAAATCCTGTTACAGGAAACAAATTCAGAAATATTTGGCAAATCATTTGACCAAAAAAATCAAATACTTAAAAATCAAACCAATAAAAACATAATAATTATTCGAAAAACACAATAAAAATAGCACCCAATTATCCGCCTGCTTACCAATAGGATCATTTTCTTAAGGTACTATCAAAATCAAGCAAACAAGTCACAAAGAATCTACTTATTTATACCTGCTCGTTCTGGGGAAAACAATTTATGGATTTAAAGCTACTGGCATATTTACAGATGCACATTAAGTTTTAAAGATTAAAAAAACATAAAACAATATTTCTTTCAGTGACTTCCTTCTCTATTTTATCAACCATTCCTCAATAAAAAACATTGCATTTCGTGATGGTATAAAACATTTGGTTTTTTCAAATCATCATCAAGTTTCAAGTCAATTAGTATTAGTAAACGTGGCCTGATGACTCATTTCTATTATTCTTTGTCACAATTGACATAGTTTTAAAAGCAATCGCATTCACCAACCTATCAGTCATAACCAAATGTAGTTCGTATATAAGATTTTATTTTTGATTTCGAAACACAAATTTTATCTTTTATTTCTTTTGAATTTACTAATCTTTAAATTATTATTAACTAAATTTTCATAATCGTTCCAATTTATTATGTTTCGTTTCCATTTAGTTTAAATGGTCAATTAAGAAACTCTAATCTAATTTGATCTTTGATGAAATTTTCATTTTTAGATTGACCTTTAGTATATACCGCAAATCAAAGTCGTCCTTTAGAAAATCCTTCTAAAACACAGGCTATCATCTATTATAACACAATATCTTTTAACAATGGCTCAGCACGTCCTAGCTACTATGGAAAAAGATGGAATTGCATTTTTAATTAAGAAACCTTAAATCAATTTTCACCATAACGACTAACTATGAAAAACCTATGTTTTTTATTGGCCCTTATTGGGTTTGCTTGCACAGAACAAATCGAACCAGATTCTCCCATTGTAGAGGATGATGAAAAAGTTGAATCAGTTCTAAACCTGGAAGATGACTACACAGAAGACCCAAACGACTCTTGGACGGTCAACAAGACCAACCAATACGCTTTGAATGTGGTGTTTTTCTTACCAACAGATAACACCCTTAGCATTGGAGAGGCTCAAAAAGTAAGTGACATGATGCTATATATCCAAGATTGGTATGAAATGGGTATGATAGAAAATGGTTTTAACAAGACTTTTGGTTTGATGACCAACCAAGATGATGAAGTCCGAATCATCGTGGTGAATGGTTCGGATGACTCCGACTATTTCAGCAGTAATAACTCACAAGTAAAAAACGAAGTTGAAGCATTTTTCAACAATAACCCAAGTTTAAAAACCAGTGAACATGTATTGGTTTTGGGACATTCAGGGAGCGGAGTTCCTTTTTATGGTTTAGGGAAGTATTGCTTTGCCACCTCTTCGGATTTCACACTTTCTTCTTCTGGCAAAACCAGGAATGGATTCTCATTAATGAGTGCGGACAAATTGGGAGGAATCATGCATGAACTTGCTCATGGCTTGAACTTACCCCATAACACCCATACTGCAAGCGACCTTCCTGACATCTCCTTGATGTCCTTTGGGAACCATACCTATGAAGGTGGTGATGAGGACTTGGTCTACCTCACAGCTGCTGACGCTAGTATTTTGAACAACAATCAAGTTTTTAATCAAACCAATAACAGTATTTCCTATTATTCAGGCACATCTGCTTATAATTTAGACACTTATTCCGTTTCCAAAAACTCATCCACCTCCAGTATTGATATCAGTGGTGATATTGTTTCTGACACTGAGATTGCCGCAGTATTTGTGGGACATGACGGGCTGCCTTTTGGCGGAGGAAACAATTATGACAAAATCACTTATTCCCAAAACTTTAGTGGCCCAAGTTCAGGCAATGTCTATTCATTTAGCTTAACTACGCCCTACTCGGACCTATTCAATGGCTATAAAGATGATAAGAAAGACTCCATGCAACTGGCACTACATGTGGTTTACAAAAATGGAACAGTAAGTCAAATAAAAAATCTGGAATACGGCATAGACCTTGCGACTGAGATTCCTGATGACAATGTCAACTATTATTATGAAGCTCACGATTATTCTGATCGATCAGCATGGACGCTCACAATGAGTTCTCAACCCAGTACAATCTCAAACATTCTTGATGGTAATCAGAGTACCTTTTGGCATTCCCAATACCCTTGGAGATTCACTGAAAAACCTCCACATGAAGCTGTAGTGGATATGGGACAATCCCAATCTTTTGATGGAGTATATATTTACTCAAACAGAGGGTATAATGAATTCCGTCCTAAACATCTTGAGGTATTCATCAGTCAAGATGGGACTACTTGGTCAAGCGAAAAAACAGTCAGTATAGCAAGTAATGCAGAAGCAGAGGAAATATCGATCCTTTTTGACAATGCAGTAAACGCTCGTTATTTCAAAATTGTAGTGGACGAGATTTGGACCTGGAATGGAGTGGACAATATGATCATCAACGAGATCGATATTTTGTAAAGTTAAGTTATTCAAAATAATCACTATTTTAAGCCCTGCTGAAGACAGTCTTCTGTCCTATGCAGGGCTTTTTGTTTCTTTCGAAAGAACATCAATATGATTAGCTATCAGATGAGTACCTTCAAATAGCCTTTATAAACATATTTGAAAAAGCATTTGTATCAAATTTTCGAAAATTCTACTTTTGAATGATAAAAAAAATATAAACTTCAGACGTAAGCTTCCTTTTGAATCCTAATTTATAGAATTTCAGCATTCCTATTTGCCCATACACCTAAAAGTGATCTTGAAGCTATTTGAAAAAACAAATTGACACCTTGAGTAAGAGATGAGGAGGAACTGTTCATTGAGAGCAAGATAGAATCATGACAGGCATTATTGAGATAAGTAAGTGATCAGCTATTCAATCGAAGTAGAGTTGATCTTTAGATTTGAAATTTCTATGTGATTTAGTGAAACAACAAACTGTTTTTTTTATTTACCGGGGATAGAAAATATTCAAATAATATGACCATCCCCAAACATGAGTTTGATTAATAATTTACCCGATGCTTCTATTTACTAAAATTCACCTATTCCTTTCCTTAATTTTTGGTTTTACTTTGCCACAGGCTTCCTTTACTGGAGGTCTAAAATTTTATGGCAACGAAGAAGCGATAGACCAGCGTACCTCCTATGATATTTTTGGGGAGCACGAAGTGGAATTTTCTGACCATTTTACCATTGACTTTAGCCTATCCTTAAGTCCTGTCGATGAAATAGGATATATCCTCAGAATAAAGAATAGTGTAAACAGAAGAATTTTTAATTTATTCTATGACAGTCAGGGAGATCGCATTGTCTTTAAGTTTAATGAGGAAGGGAAAAGCAATCTCATTGTGGCCACTATGGACAAAGACCAGTTGTTTAAAAAGCAATGGTTTGAGATGAAAATCTCATTTGATCTAAAAGCGGATTCAATAAGTCTGTCCATCGATAATGAAACATTTTCGGCCAAAAAACAGCATTTAGATGATACTTATCTTCCTAAGATTCTTTTTGGGAAAAGTGATCACATCATTGATGTACCTGCTTTTGCCATCAAAAACTTATCCGTTGTAGGAGAGGAAACCTATAGCTTTCCCTTATATGAAAATGAGGGTAATGTAGTCCATGATAAAGATGGAAATCCTTACGGCAAGGTGATCAATCCTGATTGGCTGAAGAATTATGCCTATTTCTGGAAACATCAAGTTTCCTTTAGTTCAGCATCTGTAGCGGGAGCAAATTATAATCCCCAAAAGAAGGAAATATACTATTATAACCAAGATTCTATTTGGAGATATAATGTACAGACAGGCCAAACTGATCTCGAGGTATTTGACCAGAAAAGCCCTGTCAAACTTATCTTGGGCACTAACTTCATCGATACATTAGAAAATAGATTATATACCTATGAGGTGTATTATGACAAACCTTATGAAGGGCCAACTGTCGCAAGTCTCGATCTTGATAACTATCAGTGGACTGAAGAAAGCTATGAACAACTTCCAACCCAACTCCATCACCATGGGTCTTATATAGACCAATCCAACTCCCAATACAGTATTTTCGGAGGTTTTGGGAATATGAAATATAGCAAGAACTTCTTTACATTCGATTTGGAACAAAAAGCATGGAAAGTGGAAGAGGGCTTTACTGGTGATGTAATTTCTCCACGCTACTTCTCCTCAGTTGGTTACCAACCAGAAAACAACAGCGTATATGTTTTGGGAGGGATGGGAAATGAGTCTGGGGACCAATCTGTTGGAAGGAAATACTACTATGATCTCTATCGCATAGATATGGACACCAAAGATGTCACCAAACTTTGGGAGATTCCATGGGATAAGGATAATGTCGTTCCCGTTCGGGGAATGGTCATATTAAATGACTCCAGTCTATATACACTTTGCTATCCTGAGCATTTTTCTGAATCCTATCTTCGTCTTTATCGATTTTCACTGATGGATGGGAGTTATGAGATATTAGGGGATTCCATTCCAATCCGATCGGATAAAATTACTACTAATGCCAACCTCTATTTTGACCAAGGGCTCAATAATCTTTTTGCGGTGGTTCAGGAGTTTGAGGATGACATTTCATCAGACCTAAAAATCTACTCTTTGGCATTTCCTGCTATTACAAAGGATGAGTTGTCGGATTTCCCAGAAAAACAAAATAGTAAAATTCCACTCCTTGTTCTTCTTCTTATAGGCGCTGGTGCTATAGGTTTTGGCTTCATTTTATATAGAAAGTTGAATCCTAAAGTGAATGGAGAGAAAGAAGAGCCTAAGGAAACATTGGAGCAGGTGGAAACTCCAAAAACCGGACATATTTTACGTCCCAACGCTATCTACCTGTTCGGGAATTTTATGGTTAGAGACTCGAAGAATAAGGATATTACCTATATGTTCAGTGCACAACTAAAACAGGTTTTTTGCCTTATTTTTCATTACAGTATCTCTGAGGATGGGATTACTTCACAGCATCTCAGCAACTTACTCTGGCCAGACAAACCAGCTGATAAGGTTAAAAACTCACGAGGAGTGACGATAAATAACCTACGTAAAACATTGAGCGAACTGGATGGAATAGAATTGGTCCACGAAAAAGGGCACTATAAAATAGTCCTTCATGAAGAAGCCTATTGTGATTACTTGAGGTGTTTGGAGATCATTTCTGCTCATGAAATAAATACGCATAGAGATGAGTTTGCAGGAATCGTCCACCGTGGTAAATTCTTGTATCTTTCGGATGATCCCTTGTTCGACTTGTTCAAAGAGGAAGCAGAAACCAATCTTGAACCAGTCTTGATACTGGAGGTGGAAAAAAGCTTTGCCAGCGAATCGTATCATGCTACGATTTCGCTGGCAGAAGCCCTTTTTAATATTGATCCTTTGAATGAAACCGCTTTGGTGTATCAAGTCAAAGCAATGTTGAGATTAGGCATGATAGAAGAATCCAAAATTGCCTATAGGACTTTTGTGATTGAGTACAAAAGAGTCACAGGCAAGGAATTTGGTCATTCTTATTCAAGTATCAGCTCGTAAGAAAGTACAGCGGTTTGGCTTACCATTTCAATTTCACATAAACTCCTTCAGGACTGTTTTCAAAGCTTAAGAAACAAGTTTTACTGGATTCATCCCAAGAGCTTTCTGCTTCTACAACCTTTCCTGTAGCATCTGTGATTGCTATGGTTTCTGCTTTTTTAGGTAAGAGGATCCTCATTACATTGGTTGTGTTCATTGGACTTTTGGCCACCAATGAGAACTCATTTTCATCCACATTCTCATCATAAATTCTAGCGGCAGTTGCCAAAACCTTTGGAGTTTGTGGATCCTTTACGCTTTCGATATTGTACAAAAACGCTTGTTCGCCTGGTTGCACTTGCTTTTCGTTTAGGACGGGAATTTCAGGATCAAACAAATCAATAAATTTCCCTTTGGCCGTATAAGGAGATTGATCTTCGTTTTCATTGACAACAGAAATGATTTCATAAGATCCTCTGGTCAAAGAGAAGTGGTTTTTGAATTCAAGCTTACCAGACTCGGTATCTTCATCATACAATTTCTTGATGGTGCTCACAAACTCAGCATCATTATTTTCCTCCAAAACAAATTCCTTAGGGTCTTGGCGAATAACCACTACTTTGCCTTGGCCATAATTGAATTCTCCTGCTTCAAATGGGGCTTTAAGTCCCAGTTTCTGAAATAAGTCATCGGAAGGAGCTTTGAAGTTGTTTCCATCCTTGTTCCACCAATCTTGAACAGTTTGGAATGGATCCTCATCCCTACCACAGTAAACCAAAACTCCTCCTTTTTCAACCCATTTTGCTATATGGTCATGTGCTTCCCTTTCCATTGGCTTCATATTGGAATAGGACATGATCAGGATGTTTACATCCTCCCAGGTTTTGGGAAAGGATACATTTTCTATATGAACTGTCTTGACTGGTACACCACGCTTAAGCAGCGGTAAGGCCTGTCCGTAGAAATTGGATAACTGTGGATCATCATAGCCCTGATGGGTAGGGAAGCGCTGAAACATCAGGGAATTGGACATCAGAATCCCTATCCCTTGAGAGCCACTCACTTTATTTTCTGAAAGTGGCATATCGTTCAATGTGTTAATCATCACTTGCATCTGGGTGGAATAAAAACGAGGAATTTGTTCTTTCTCATCGCTGTCTGCACTGGTTCTGTAAAGTCCTTCATAAATCCGATCAGGCCAAGGCATCACCTCATAATCTGCCACCATCGGATAGAGCAACTGTGCTGCAAAAGTGGCTTGATAATTTTTCTTATAATCGGCCCAGTCTCTTGGCCAATCTTCAATCGGATCGGTCAAGAAATATACTTTTCTTCCAGTGGGAGCGGTCATAGATTCCATTGAGCCATATTCCAAAAAGGCCGTTTCAAACACCCTTTCCTTTGCCTGACCATTGAAATAATTGGGTTCTCGTGAAGTGCCTGTCCATACCTGTGCAATGTAACCATCCACACTTGGCATAGAGGCCAAGCTTGCTTCCGGACTGACGATCATCCACTGGGAATAATTCACTAGTGAATGCGTAGGGACGTAGCAGCGGACTTCCATTCCTTTTGTTTTGCCATATTCTTTCGCATAGGAAAAACACTCCTCAACCGCTCTATAGTATAAGTGGTACTTCAGCTTATTGGATAAATAAGTATTTTCGGCAGATTCATGCTGAGGTCTCCAGTCAAAGCCATAATAATCCTTCCACTCTCTTTTGAAGGCTTCGCTATATCCGGATCTGGCCCAGAATTCAGGCTCCTCAAGATATATGGCGTCAATCCCAGCATCAATCACCCGTTTGATCACCTTTTCTTTCATGTATTCGATGAAATTCATAGACGGCACGATGTAGGGTACCATGCGCCCATGCCAAAGCGTATCGCCTTTCTGGGTAACTTGTCCTTCATCCAGGTGCCATTCACCATCCCATTCGCCGGTGAAATAATCTTGGTATTCACCCCAAGCGATTCCAGACATAAAATGGGTTGTATACCCTTTGTCACGCCACGTCTGGACACGTTCTTCAAAAGTCATATTGGCTTTTCCGTGATGGTCTTTTACACTATAGACAATTGCCACATCTGCCCTCACGTCTGTCACTGGCTTCCAGGGATTGGAAGTTTGAAATGCTGTTTTTTCTCGTTCTTGAATTTCTGGAGTATTTTGGTCTTGTGGAGGCTCGGCGCAAGCCTGAAATAGGAGAAGACCAAAGAGGTATCGTAAAGTAGTTTTTTGCATGGTTATCGAATATCTGATTTTACGCAATTATGCCAGTAAGTTTTAACGCACATCATCTTATCAGTTAAGAGGTGTTTCAGACAAAAAGCGTATTTAAAATAACTGTTCTTAAGCAATGGTTTAGGGGTTTGATTTCTATTTAAAAATCAAGAGAAAAGCCATCCGACTAGGCAGATGGCTTTTCATTTACTTTCTTCTTAATAAACCAATACTTGACGTGTATCATTGTAGTTCCAACGTCTGGTACCGCTTCCCCTTGGGGTGTCGAAATTGATTCGAGCAGCAGCACGTACAAAGACCATTCTGCCTTCAGGGATCGTTCCATTGGATTCAATGGTGATGGTTTCACCCAACATCGAGTTGAACGATGAACCTGAAAACTCCAATTGACTTGACCAACGCTCATCCCGGGCGCGGTAGCCCACGGTGGATGAATAACTGACAAACAACTGGATATCTGTCACATTCTGAAAACTGTCGCTATAGCCGCCCATAGGTTCGATTTTGGAGCGAAACTCTTCTTCGGATACACCACGGGTTACGCGGATTTGAGCCCTTACCTTTCCATTGATCACTTCAGGGTCTTTTACCCATTCCACTCTCAAAAAAGGTTGTACTTCAAAGGTCACATTGGAAACTCCCTTGATATCCAAAGTTTGGGTTTCGTCTGCAAGAGGTACTCCTCGGTCATCCTCGCGAATAAGCGGGATAAAAGGCCCATCTATTCTCACATTGTAGGTTCCTGAAAACAGTTTGGTGTTCTGGAATGTGCCATCAGGCATGCAAAAGAAGTCAGGGTTGGGAGAAACATTTTCTCCCCAGCTTAATTCTGTTAAACGGACGCGAATACCTTCACTTCCTTGGTCTGTGAGTACAGGCTCACCGGTTTCCAAATCCACTACTTCACCCTTAAGGGTTTCGGCTGGAAGATCGTAGTTATCCAGTTCAAACATGCTGCATGAACTAAGGGAAAACAGCGTCGCTAATATTAGGTATGCTATATTTTTCATCTTCTAAAATTCTAGGTTATTGATAAATCCTTATCGGTTGGGTTGTTGGTCGATTACCGGACTCTTGGAAACTTCCCCACCCGGAATGGCGAAATAGTAGTCGATAATATTGTATTCGAAGGTCTTCAAACTAACCCATTGGAAACGGGCATCGAAGAAGTACTTGCCACTTTCAGCAGATAGGAAAGGATAAAGACCTCTGAAGCGATAGCGAGAGTTCATGCTGAAGTCTTCCTTGTCTCTGATCTCACCCCAGAATCCATCTCTTTCTTCATAATGCTGCACTCTCCATCTGCGTAGGTCCCACTTGGTTTTATGCTCTAAGGCAAGCTCTTTTCTACGTTCCTTACGCACGATATTACGGCTTTCAATGTCAGAAGTAAGCATTCCGCTAAGCAGGCTCGCTCCGGCACGTTCTCGAATATCATTAATACCAGAGGTCGCTACCTGAAGCATGTCCGATCCATCAGGTGAAGTCTCACCAGCAAGTCCCAATTCCACAGCTGCTTCCGCTGCATTGAGCAAGACATCTGCATACCTCATCAATACGAAGTGTTGGTCAGACCTACCTTCTCCAGCTTCAAAAGAAGGATCAGGATTTAACCATTTTCTTCCATAAAGTCCAGTAAGGGTGCTTTCGCCATTGTTGTAAAAAGGACCATTGGCTCCAGCGGCAGTGATCTGTTGGCCATCAATATTGACCAACTCTTGGCTTCCTCCTTCTCTTGCACTGAGGAAAAGCTCCTTTGGTGCCTGTGTATAGATAG
The DNA here is from genome assembly GCF_015533855.1 of Echinicola sp. 20G. Taxonomy (GTDB): domain Bacteria; phylum Bacteroidota; class Bacteroidia; order Cytophagales; family Cyclobacteriaceae; genus Echinicola. The sequence goes on from NZ_AP024154.1 coordinate 5,648,955, forward strand.
GTAATTGCTGATAGCGAGTTTCAGCTGTCGCATAGGAATAGTCATTGAATAATGGCTGGATAGGCTCAGATCCGGTATAGACCCCTGCCCGGATTTCAATCTCCTGGTTTTTGAAAATATCTCCAGGGAAAATAACATAGGCACGAAGACGTGGCTCCGCATTTTGAAAGAAGTCCATTGGCGAATCATACATCAAGTAATCGCCTTCAGTATTGTTCGATCCAGTAGTTACTTTGATGGTTCCATCAGGATATCTGTCAAAGCCTTCAAACAGCTCCATAAAATCCAATGTCGGGCAAGTACCTGATGCTAATGGAGCTTTGAAAATAAAGGGAGCGCTGTAGGCATCATACCCGTGTGTTGCCACAGGGAACTGATATTCTTTTACGTAGATGTTTTCAGGGCTAGTAGGGTCACTAAACATGTCCACCATATTCTGGTACTGTGCTTCAGGATCATTGGCGGCCCATTTTTTTGTGTATAAAGAATATTGACCACTTTTGATTACTTCATTGGCGGCAGAATAAGCCTCTTTGAAATACTTGACGGACGCAGCTTGGGCACTCTCCTCAGAAAAGCCAATTACCCTTACCCCGGTCTTTAGGCCGGTACCTGTAAGTCTTCCTGGTACAGTTTCATTGTATTTGGCGACACTACCTGCATAGAGCATGGCTTCTGACTTGAAGGAAAGTGCCACATATTTATTGGAATATCCAGACTTTGGGCTGGTAGGCTGCAACAATTCAATAGCCTGATTATAGTCAGCCAATACTTGGTTCCAAGTTTCCTCCTCAGTAGAACGAGGGATTTCCAAGGTTCCTTCCTCTGCTGGATATCGCAATACACTGGTTACCAATGGTACCCCGCCAAATCGTTTTGCCATTGCTGAAAACACAAAGGCACGAACAAAATAGGCTTCACCCAAATAATGATTATAGGTCACTTCTGGAAATGCATCTGCGTAGTCTGGCAGTTTTTCCAATAAGTAATTTGCTTCTCTCAGCAAGCCGAAGGCCCTTCCCCAATAAGGAGTCCTTTCACCGGTAAATGCTGCACTAATGCCGTCACGATTTACGGCCTCTCCCGTTCCTTCAATTCCAAGAGAACCGAGCCAGGAATTATATTCCACACCCCATTGTGCCATGTACTTGAAGTCCTCAAATGGCATCTTGCTGTACATGCCTGCTATGTATACATCCATGCCTGATTCACTGGTCATTAGTGTCTCATCACCGATTACATTTGGTGGAGGCACATCCAGATTTGTACAACTGGAAATGTACAATAAGCTGAATAGCAATAATATGATTCTTATTTTCATGATTTGATTCAATTTAATTTTCCAAGGTCTCAACTAGTTGCTGTTAAAATGACGCAGTTACGCCTACCGTATAGGTTTTTGTCAACGGGTACATTCTTCCCAACTCATCTCCTGGATGTTCAGGATCGACAAATTTCACTCCTGTAAAAGTCAGGAGATTGTAGGCATTGGCAAAGAACCGGATGTTAGTCGAAGGGATATTACGCGGTTTAAAGGTGTAACCCAGTTCGATACTCTTAAGGCGCAAATAGTCAGTACTTACCCTGTTGAATTCAGAGTTCCCAAATGGATAGTGGCCTGTGTAGCCATAATAGCCACTGATCCATTCCGTTTCTGGATCATATGGATCCGCTAAGGGATCTACTGGATGCCATCTGTCAAGGTATTGCTCTAAGGCACCACCACCGTTACTGCCCCAAATTGAATACAATGGCTCCTGATATTGCATGGAGCCCAAAGCGGAACCTTGGAATAGGACACTCATATCAAAGTTCCTGTACTTGGCATCAAGTGCCATACTGAAGTTTAACCATGGTGTTTGGTCATAGGCAAAAGGATGTTGATCTAATCCATTGATCTCGCCGTCTCCATTCCAATCTTCATATTTATAATCGCCAGGTAAAATGTCCCTGTCTTTGTAAATATCGTAGGACCAGATGTCTTCCCAGTCAGTGTATCTTCCTGCTGATACATAACCAAATTGCACTCCTTGGAAACGATCCGTGAGGTTGTCATTCCTCCAACGATCATAGGAATTGCCATATGGGCCCTTTTCAGCTGCAATCAAGTGCTGTCTACGGGTGATTGTAGCTATTCCTTTTACACTGTAAGAAACTTCACCAATCATGTTGCGGTGGGAAAGCTCCAGGTCAACCCCATATTGGCGGTCACTGTTGGTGTTTTCTCTAGGTGCTCCAGTACCCACAACAGTAGGCACATCGCCCGAACGAGTAGAGAAAAGCCCTTCTCTACGACGGTCAAAATAATCCACGGAAAAGCCAAACTTGCCCATCCATGCTTCGAAGTCCAAGCCGACGTTAAATGTCTTGGCAGTCCACCATGACAGGTTTTCATTGGGAACGACCGCAGATGCTCCATATACAAATTCACCATTGAGCATATAGCCTGGGGCATATTGATTGTAGTAACCATTCTGGGCATTTCCACTGGTCGCAGGATAGATATAACCCGGGTACCAATCATAAGCCAATGAGCCGTCATCTGCCGTCATACCATAACTGGCTCTGAATTTAAGCTGATCTACAAAAGAAAGTCCTGAAGCAGATTTGAAGAAGGATTCCTCAGATAGACGCCAACCTATGGAGCCGGAAGGGAACCATCCCCAACGATTGGTCTCTACAAATTTTGACGAGCCATCATATCGGAATTGAACTTCAGCGATGTAACGATCACCGTAAGCATAATTTACCCTTCCAAACATGGCGGAGTTGGCAATCTCATATAAATCGCCAGAACCACCCTGCATTCCACCTTGTTGGTTTTCATTCATACCTCCTACAAGGTATTCCATGGCAAATGCCAAGTCACGTTGTGCGTAGAAGTTATCCCCTTTACGGTTTTGGGTCTCAAATCCCAGGAGACCAGATATATCATGGTTGTCGCCAAAAGTACGCTTATAATTGATCAGGAATTGTCCCAAAAATTGCTGCTTGCTAAAAATCTCTCTTCTAATTTGGTTTGGAGAACTGTTGTTGTACAGCTTGGATAGATAAGCTTCGGTTACCGGATCATACATGTATTGGTAGTATTCCCTTCTGTAAATGTCATTGTCATCTCCCCTAAAGTCATAGCTGACCAATCCTTTTACAGTAAGTCCTTCTAAGGCTTCGGAAACTGTACCAAAGTCATAATCCAGTGATGCTGAGGACTGAAAATATTTTTGCTTGTACTTTCTGTGTCCTGAAACGTCTGCCCTCATCATAGCGATGGTATTCTGTTCCAAGTCTAGCCCTTCGTAGTTCAGCATGGTGTTTTCGGGATCAGCGTATGCAGGGAATAGCACCCCCTGTCTCCAATAATTTCTAATGATCTCTACCGCACTGGAATAGGGGGAATTTCGCTGATCGGCCACGCCGCTTAGATTGAGGTTAAACTTCAACCCATTGGCGATTTCTGTGGTGATATTGGATCTTAAGTTGACTTTGTTGTAGTTCATGTCGCCCGACTTGAACATCCCTTCCTGATAAAGGTATCCACCGGCTATATAGTATTGGGTCTTTTCATTGCCGCCTGTAATGCTAATATCGTGTTGGCTTTGTGGAGCATAATCACTGATCAACAGGGCATTCCAATCTGTAGTACGTCTTCTGCCAGTCCTGAAAGCTTCAAAATCGTCATCCTGATAAATCAGGTTGCCACCATTGATGTTGTTCATGGCTCTCTCGTTATAGAGCGTCATGGTTTCATAAGGATCTGCTAGCTCAGGGAATCCAGATGGACTTTGCAAAGTATATGAACCATTATAGGTCACTGTTGCTTTGCCTGCGTCACTCCCCTTTTTGGTCGTGATCAATACGACACCATTTGCGGCACGTGCTCCATAGATAGCTGCTGAAGCATCTTTAAGCACAGATAATTCTTCGATATCGGTAGGGTTTAGTCGCTGAAAATCAGCCATGGTCCGCTGAATACCGTCGATTACGATCAAAGGAGAGCCTAAGCCCCTGATATCAAAGCTGGCATTGAAAGTACCTGGCTCAGCACTTTTCTGCCATACTCGAACACCTGCAACCCTACCAGTAAGCATGTTTTGAGGGTTTTCGTTCTTAGTTCGGAGCATTTCATCACCTTTGATGTTCGCTACAGAACCTGTCATGGTAACTTTTTCCTGCATCCCATAACCTACCACTACGACTTCACCTAGCTGTTGCGTGTCTGGAACCATAGACACCTCAATGATTGATCTTGTCCCTACTGTGATTTCTTGAGTGGTATAACCGATAAATGAGAATGTTAAAACAGTGTTGTCGTCTGGGACATTCAGCTGGTACTTTCCATCGATATCCGTAGTAGTGCCTTTCAGGGTTCCTTTAAGCAATACATTGACTCCTGGCATGGGAGTACCGTCTTCTGATATTACCGTACCTGAAACGGTTTTATCATTTTGCTGTTGAACTTGTCCCGCTAAAGGGGAGAAGTTGGATTCTAATGCTAATGCAAGCCTAGGAATACTAGCAAAGGACAGTATGATCATTCCCAATGCGGAACGCTTCATCAGTCCTATGCAAATCTGTTTATATATCTTTTGCATATTTTTTGGGTTATTTGTTTAATTACTATCTAATAAGGCTTTATCTACCTTTGAAGATTTTTGGCATCCCATATTTAATGGGATGCCAAAAAAGTGATATCATTTTGTCAGCTCATATCGTGATAACACCGCATATTCTGCTGCAAATGCGAAGTTGAACATCCCCTCGGTTCTATTGTTATTGGCTGTAAGGCTCCAGCCAACCAGTAGATTAGTGGGCAAAAAGCCCTCATAGAGGAAGTTCTCATATCCATAGTCAAGGTTTTTCTGGAAAGTGTTGATGTAATTTGAGGCAGTACCATAGGCAGGCTGCACATCAACATATCCACGCATCAAAACGCCATTGAACCAATTGTTGAAACCACTGATGCTGTAGGTGTAATATCCGTCGTGAGTTTGGTCGGGTTTTGCGAAATATTGAAAGCTTTTGTCAGAAAGCTCTTTCGCATCTTGAAGGTAGGTGTCATCTTGTGTCATCCTGTACATGTCCGCAGCACCAGAAAGCATTGTCCCGGAATTGTAAGAAATAGCAGGCCCTACTCGGTCTTGACAAGCAATCCCTTTACGATAAACTGTCCCGTCAATGGTCTCAGTCTGTGGATTTCCAGGAGAACACCCTCCTCTCATATCATCATACACCCCATCAGAACGCAACAAACTACTCTTTTGCCAATCGTAGACTTTCTTGGCAAAGTCAGCGTAGTAATCACTTTTCTTCATCTGCATGGTCATTCTGGTTTTCTTGTCCTCTTCATCAATGTAACGGTAGCTGATTTCATCGTTTTTACCTTTGTAAATCTCATGAAGCCAAACTAATGGGCTTACCATCGGGCCATTGCTACAGGCGTGTTTGGTTACATAACCTGGTCCCCAAGTTATTCCACCACGTTCTGATCCATCAGGGTTTCTGGTGCTGTCCCAACCGTCCAAGACATAGGCTGTCAAGTATTCTGCTTTTTCCAAGTAGGCAGCCTCACCGGTAATTTTGTAGGATTCCAGCAATTCACGGACAAGCCACATTTGATCGTCATATACATTTTCGATTCCGGCCACCTTGGCCGTTCCCTTTGCATTGCCCCGATTTACTCCATACACAGACCATTCTTTGGTCTGTGTATAGGAGATGAGTTCAAAAGTTCCCAAGTAGTAGTCCGCATTATCATATAGTTGCGCGAGAAGTTCGGTGTACTTGTCAAAATTCTCGTCGTAAAGCGCTGCATTTCCATGCTCTTTCTGGGCTTGAAGTCCATGGAGGACTGCATTGACAGCTTCCACAGCTGCGGTGTACATCCATACACTGCCAGTTTCATCAGATCGAACTCCGGTGTATGGATTGTAATACCTGGCCATCGCCATGCCTGTCCCCGTAAAATGAGCAGAAACGGCATTGTCAGTCAGCTCCATTGCTCTAAGAAGATTCTGTTCTGAAAGACTTACCTCGGTTGGAGGAGTTGTCGGGTCAGTGTCAGATGAATTTTCAGCGCATGCTGTAAACAGCAGCACAAAAAGACTCAAAATTGTGATCATCATTCGATTTTGTATCATGTTAAGGTTTATTGAATTATTTCATATCGATACTGTGGATTACCAGTTTGTTCTCGCCTGAGTTGGCTTCACCGTTGTACACACCCAAGGCGAGTGTTACATCTTTGCCATTAAACTGAGACAGGTCATAGACAAAAGAAGCGTAGCCTTCTGGGTTTCCTGCTCCTCCATCACCATGCTTGAATTTCCAGCAACCGTCTTCAGCCGCACTGGCTTCATCGGCTGTATTGGAAGATGGATCTAGATGTGTTACAGTTCCATCATCTTCTATGGCAGTGATCTTAAAGTAAGTGAGGTTATCTCCAAAATTACGGGTGCTCAAAGTCAACTGGTTGCTTCCTGCATTGATCGAGAATTTCGAGTACAGGTAGGCTTCAGGTACCTTGGTGTCCACATCTGGAGTATTGCGGGTTTTGATCAGGTAGCCTTCAGAAGGGAAGACCTCTGGATCCTTCCTCAGCGGAGCAAAGAACCAGTTTGCTGCAACATGATCCACACCTCTCCATGCCCGATAAGCATCTACATAGTTATCTCGATTACCTCCGACTGGGCTAATTCCTGTGAAGGACATTTTGGTATGTGGCATCGTGGAACGCACAGTCTCTTGAGTCAACTTCCAGCCTTCGATCACTTCTGTTCCTGGTAACCAGTCCCAGTTTTCCACTTTTCTGTCAGCAAATCGAATAGCTCGGAGAACCAATTGCTTCCAGTAATCTCCAGTAGCCTGTCTGTAGATACCCACAGCTACAATGACCTCTTTGCCTACATACTCACTCAGGTCGAACTCAACATCACCGTAGCTTCCTGAAGCATAAGTCCTGTTTTCACCAATTTTTACCGCAGTGGGTTGTGCGGCTGAAAGATCAACCACTTGAACTCCATAATAGGCTGGATTGGCTTCGTCAGCATTATGCGTACTGACCCTTAAAGACAAAATCTTATTATCCTCTGTGATCAGCTTACTGCCATAGACAAAAGAATCGAAGACATTGAGGTCGGCAGGGTTGCTTCGATCGGCATCGTTGTTTCTGATCTGAAGCGTAGTTCCTTCATTTTGTTCCTGCCATGCACCACGGAAATCAAGTGCTGACATGTAATTACATGCCCAGTCCCAGTGAGGATATGCGTCGGCATTACGCCCACCGCGGTACTCATTGTAGTACCATTTTTCAGCGGTCAATAGGTCTGCATAGGTCAATCCACGTAAGATTTCGCTACTACCCATTGTAATATTTAGGGTTGCGATGCCATCTACAAAATCAGACTCACTGATAGTTTTGGTGATGGTTTCATAATTTGTCTTACTGAATGTAACAGTGTATTCATCGACAATAAGGTTTTCCAATGTAAAAGCCCCGTCACTTCCTGTAGTTACTGTACCTGCTACGCCCACACTGACAGTTACGCCTTCCAGTAGTGCATCCCCATTCTTTCCGTCTTTGATCGTACCGGTAATCTTTGCAGAGGCAAATACCAATGAAACATCTGCTGTAGCGATGTTTTCACTGTTGTACTTTTCGGGATTTACAGTTAAGCTGACCGCAAGCCAGCCTGTCTTGGAAAATTTCACTGCACGTGTCTTCAACGTGACATCTTCAAAAATATACTTTCCATCACTTCCAGTGGTAACAGAAACCTCTTCTTCTCCTATTCCGGATAAAGAAACATTAACATCTGAAATGGGTTGGCCTTCGCCATCGGTAACGGTACCTGTGATTGTTCCCCGTGGTTCCGCAATAGTATCATCTTCATTGATACATGAAGTAAAGGCTACTAAAAACGCACCAAATAAGGCGATGTAAAAGATCGCTTGTAGTTTTTTTCTCATTTGTAGGTTATTATGGATTTAATTGAATTAATAATAGTTGATAAAATCGCATAATCGATTCAGCAACTTAAATATGGCTCAAAATATAAAAATGGTGCGGTTAATATTTCGGTTAAAAATGGGTTAATAACCGAGGTTAATTTGCTAATCTGATCATAAATTCCTTTGAAAGTCAATTTTACAGTAATCAGCCTATGGCTTTACCTTAGTTTGTGTATCATCAAAAAATAAAATGAAAAAACCTTATTTCTACCTGCCCCCAATTTTAGTCGGACAGTAGTAATTTTATAGATTAAGTTTACCTGAGATAAAAAATAGAAAGCAGCATCAGGAATGGATTGAAATCTAAGTTTAATATCCTTGTTTCATAATTTTGAATTGGATTTTTGGGACGCTATCGTTCTTTGAATAATCCTCTCCAATGATTTTAGCTCAAGCCCCTTGCCGATAAAGACCAGTTGGGATTTGGGATAAGGCAGTTTTACCTCGCCTTCCAAAGGGGCAATATGAACTTGCCTGCCATGTGTTTGGACTACATGGGGAAGGGTCCTATCGGAAAGCCACACCAAGCCCTTCATCCTGTAAAGTTGCTGGTAGCTCAGGAAGAAGGACAGGGTGAGCTGATTGAGCAGCATTTCCCTGTCGATCGGTTCTTCTACTTCAAACAACATGCTCTTCAAAGGATGCGGAGATTCGGCTTCTATTTCAGGGATGGTTTTGGCAGGATCCCAAGGGTTTTTCTGTTTGGAGAGAATATCATGGGGAATATGGCCATGGTCGGTAACCATTACCTCTGCAAGGGAATTGATACCTTGTACCAGTTGTGTGAGCTGAGGCAGGTAAGAGGGGGATACCAGGGATTTTTTGTTCAGTACAATCAAATCCGCAGCGGCCAGCTGTCGGCTGACCTCAGGAATTTCTTCGATCCAGTCTTCCACAACCGTAGCATCCACTACGCAAACTACCTGATGGAGCTGGAAGAAGTTGGCGACCTCTTCCTGTCTGAAGAGTGCTATTATTCCACCAGGATCAGCCACGCCGGAAGCTTCAATAAAAAGGTTGTCTGGTTGCATCTCTGCATTGAGAATGGAAGCCAGGACTTCCACCAATTCATTGTCCAGTGTACAGCATATGCAGCCATTGTTCATTTCAAAAAGGGAGCAGTACCTTGTTTCAACCAAATGGGAGTCGATGGACACTTTGCCAAATTCATTTTCAATAATGATGTTCTCCTCATCTTTTTTGGCCTGTAATAGGCCATTCAAAACCGTGGTTTTTCCGGCTCCCAAAAAGCCGGTCAATAGGTAGACCTTGATTTTGGATGGGGGTATTGGCAGTGGCATATGCTGTTAAATTTAAGTCAGTGTAGGAATTTCAGGTTTCTTAAATTACCTGAGATAGGTTTTCTAATTCCTAAAGTGGCCATTCATCTTTTAATGGGGTATTCAAGTTGAAATTTTTACTGTCATTTTCAGTAACCAAGCATTTCCTAAGCTGGTTTGAGATGTTTTCCTCATCCAAATCCTGGCCTATGATTACCAGCTCGTTCATACGGTCACCGTATTGGTGGTCCCATTTTTCGGCTATCAGCTCCCTGTTTTCTACATAACCAGGGTTGTTCAGTCGCTCTTTTTCGGTGTATGCTGCCCACCAATTGCCAAAGATTTCTGCCTTCAATGAGCCACCGGCCTGACTCCACAATAGGGCATGTTGGGGTCTGGAGGCCAGCCAAAAAAGCCCTTTGCTTCTTACTACATTAGTTGGCCAGGAATTACGGATATAGTTCCAGAATCTTCCAGGGTGGAAGGGTCTGTGATCCCTAAACACAAAACTGCTGATGCCGTATTCTTCAGTTTCCGGAACATGTTCCTTGTTCAGTTCCTTGAGCCAACCAGCTGCCTGTTCAGCTTTGTAGTAATCGAACATACCAGTGTCCACCACTTCTTTTGTACTTACCTGTCCATAGGATGTCCGGATAATTTTTGCCTCTGGATTAAGTTTGATCAAAAGTCCTTCCAGAAGCGTTAGCTGTTCTTTGGAAACCAGGTCGGTTTTGTTAAGGATGATGACATTGGCAAATTCTACCTGATCTGTAAGTAGATTGACGATAGACCTCGCGTCCTCCGGGTCATCGGTCATTTGTCTATCCAGAATGGTCTCAGCAGAACCAAAGTCATTGAAGAAATTAAAAGCATCCACAACGGTTACCATGGTGTCCAGCCTACTGATATGGCAGAGGTCCAGCAAGTTGTCCCCCGTTTCGAAAGAGAAGGTCTGCGCTACAGGAATGGGTTCGGAAATACCCGTGCTTTCGATCAGGAGGTAGTCAAACTTCCTTTGAAGGGCAAGCTTTTGTACTTCCTCAATAAGGTCTTCCCTTAGCGTACAACAAATACATCCATTGGACATTTCAATGAGTTTTTCTTCTGTCCTGCTCAGCTTTATTTCATTTTGTACCAGCTTTGCATCTACATTTACCTCACTCATATCATTGACGATAACGGCGACTTTGTAGCGTTCTCGGTTCTGAAGGACATGGTTAAGTAATGTCGTTTTACCAGCGCCCAAAAAGCCGCTCAGCACAGTTACTGGAATTTTGTTTTGCATGGATTGATTAGTTTAAATTTCCATCGGTAGCACAGCCGGTTTTTGATTTTTTTATATAGTGCCAATTTATATAATGCCCTAGGCTCACTACCAAAGCTCCAAATGGAGTAATGAAATGTCCGATGGGCAGTGCATGTTTGTTTTTGTCGATCAAATGAAGTGGACCAGTCGGAGAAATGAGATGCCCTTCTGCTCCATGGCCAAAGATTAGTCCAGCCAAGATGATCCCGAATCCCAGAATGACCAATAGCAAGGGAATTGAATTGCGGTGATGGTTCCAGAATCCATGGGAAAGTGCAAAGACTGCCAAGAAGAAACTTAGCAGGATCACACTGTACTCAATCCAGTGATTCATTAAGAAACCCAAGCCAATAAAGGGAAGGACACTGATCAAAAAAGGCAACGCTACGCAATGTATGGCGCAGGCCACTGAAGCAGAAAATCCGATAAAATCCAGATGGGTGCCCACAAAGGAATTTTTCATAAAAGAGAATATTAATGCAATTACGTTGCAATATTAACCGTTCATTTAATTAAATGCAACATTATTGCATATAAAGAATATGCTTCCTAGCTTTGTATTAGCCAAATCTTAAGAATATGATCACCACTCGCTCAGTTTCGTTTGAATACAACGAAACCAATCAATTTGAATTTCCAGACCTCTCGGTTTCAGAAGGTTCGGACTTACTGGTTCTAGGAGAGTCCGGTATTGGCAAAACCACGTTTTTGCACCTGATTGCTGGGCTTTTGAAACCAAAGACCGGTAATATTAAAATTGGAGAAACGGATATTTCTAAATTGACCGGTAGGCAATTGGATGTATTCAGAGGTGCCAATGTTGGCATTGTCTTTCAACGTCCCCATTTTATCCAAGCACTTACATTGGAAGAAAATTTGGGGATGATCCAGTATTTGGCCCAAAAGCCCCATGATCCCTACCAAATCAAAAAAGTGTTGGATGACCTAGGCCTTTTGGGAAAGCTCAAAAGCTATCCCCGTCAACTATCTCAAGGCGAGCAGCAGCGGGCAGCCATTGCCCTAGCGGTCATTAACCGACCCAAATTGATCTTGGCTGATGAACCGACCGCTGCATTGGATGATAAAAACTGCCAAAGGGTGGTAGCGCTTTTGAAAGACCAGACTAAAAAATCCAAATCCAGCCTGATAATCATTACCCATGACCAGCGGTTGAAGTCAGCGTTTACCGTATCCATAGCCTTGTCCGAAAAAAACAAATTAGTTACGACTATCTGAATCCCATGAGTATTTTCCGATTGAGTATTAAAAATGTGACTGCCAAGCCTCTTTCAACAGCGCTGAGCCTCCTGCTGTTATCCCTGGGAGTAGGCTTGATTTCTCTCATGCTGCATATCGACAAACACATCAAGGAGCAGATGAATTCCAATATTCGTGGTATTGATATGGTGGTGGGAGCAAAAGGAAGCCCTCTTCAGTTGATTTTATCCGCTGTATTCCAGGTTGATGTTCCGACTGGAAACATCCAACTTTCTGAGGCCAACACACTCTTGAAAAACAGATTGATCGATTACGGGATTCCTCTTTCCTATGGCGATTCCTATTCCGGCTTTCGTATTGTAGGAACCGATGAAAGGTATCCTGAAAACTATTCGATGAATCTGGCCGAAGGTAAACTGTGGTGGAAGTCCATGGAAGTGACCATTGGAGCTGCAGTGGCAGGAAAGACAGGTCTAAAAGTTGGGGATACATTTCATGGCTCCCATGGTTTGATGGAAGGCGGTCATGTACATGATGACCAAGCTTATGTGGTAAAGGGAATATTCGAAGCTTCGGGTTCTGTTGTCGACCAGTTGATCCTAACGGATATCCAAAGTGTTTGGGACATCCACGAGCGTCACGATCATGATGAAGGGAAACATGAAGAAGTCCATTCAGAGGATAGTGGGGAAGATCACCATGATCATACGGCAGCAAATAGAGTCCCTGCCGAAGGAGATAAAGTAGCTCATGATCACGAACATGGTCATGAGCATGAAGAAGAAGCTGGACATCATCATCATGAGGAAGATGGCGAACACCATCATCATGAGGAAGATCGGGAGATTACTGCCTTGTTGGTTAAGTTTAAAAACCCCTTGGGCTTGGTGCAACTTCCGCGTATGGTCAATGAAAATACCAATATGCAGGCAGCGTTGCCCAATTATGAGTTGACAAAACTCTTTAGGTTGATGGGGATAGCCACAACTTCATTAAATATGGTGGCCCTAATTGTGATCCTAGTTTCAGGAATCAGCGTTTTCATCAGCCTGTACCTGGGCTTGAGAGAGCGTACTTACGAGATGGCGCTTTTGAGAACCTATGGGGCTTCTAGGTTCCAGTTGCTGGGAATGATGTTTCAGGAAGGACTCTTGATAGCGGTTTCAGGGTTTGTAATAGGTTTGATATTCAGTAGGCTGGGACTATTGTTGGTGTCTGTCTTGCTCAAATCAGAATATCATTATGACTTTTCGGAAGCCGGGCCGATTTTGGGAGAAGGGTATTTGTTCTTGGTTACCTTGGCAATAGGTTTTCTTTCAGCGCTTATCCCGGCCATTTCAGTTTATAGAATAGACATATCAAAGAGTTTGTCAGATGCTTAGAAGAAGTTTAATTATTTTATTTTGCTTAGCTGGCTTTACAGCTTACAGCCAGACCAGGATTACTTGGGATACATTAAAGGATGTGAAGTTTATCGACAAGTATAGCAAAGAGGTGGATGCCTACTATTACTTTCCCAAGTTCGGTTCTTCAGTATTGGAGCTGGACGGTAAGGAAGTGGTCATTCAAGGATTCTTGCTGGAAATCGATCCGGATGAGGATATCTTTATCCTTTCTGCCAATCCCTTTGCAGCTTGTTTTTTCTGTGGAGGAGCTGGACCGGAATCCATTATAGAGCTTAAAGTTTCTAAGGACCATCCAAGGTTTGTTATGGATGAGGTTATGACCTTTAAGGGGAAGCTTAAACTCAATGCAACGGATATCTATCAGTGCAATTATATCTTGGAAAATGCCACAGTTTATAAATAGGGAATAATAAGTGAATTTCACAAAAAAAGGGGCTGATTAAACTATCAGCTCCTTTTTTTTGAAGTTCTATATGATTTACTGTGGGTAACTTTTACTTTGTTTGTCAAATTCTAGCGTGACTTTCACCTTATCTCATTTGTTACTTTTTTCCTACAGGTGAAAAAAGTAACCAAACCTGCCTGCTGCAGGCAGGAAACCCCGCCGCTATACATCTATTGAGCTAATCCCGATAGCTATCGGGATTAGCCCGCCCTCATGCAGGCAAACTCCTGCTGCATAGCTTCCTGCAACCTCTTTGTTCAGCATTTCGTCAGACCTGCCTCGCCGGTCAGGCAGGCAAGCCTACCTCCTTGCTTACCCACTTCTTTAATTTATTAACGCTCAATATTTGTAAGGCGGGTTTGCAAATATACTTGAGGCCGCCTTCTACAGGTTAAATAATACGGTTTTCCTTATTAAGGTTTAGCCATACTATTCCATTTAGAACCTTTTTTGTAGGCCATATCAGTATCAGTTGGCGGTCACATCAATGTGTGATTCATATGCTATAATATTTCCTTCTTCATCTTCCACGGTAAATATCACATGGTACTCCCCTGCTGGAGCTGTAGCAGGAACATCAATGTGCTCATGGAATTCTGCTTCTGTTAACTCATGATAGCCTTCTTCGAATTCTTCTTCATAATCCCACTCTACTTCACCTGCTCCTGGAGTCAATCCATGGGCATGAACATCAACTGTTATATTATGGATTCCATACATGGCATTGATCATAAATTCTACATGGAAATCGGATCCACGAACTACGGTCTCATCCATTTCAAAATCACTGATGGTCACAGGAGACATTAGCTCTAAGTGCCCTTCTACTTCTGTGGTGTTTCCAACGGCATCAGTAACTTCCAGTACTACATGATATTCTCCCGCAGGAGCTGTAGCAGGGATATCAATATGCTCATGAAAGGTAGGGTTTTTCACCATGTACTTCTCATCTGTATAAGTTTCGGAAAAGTCCCACTCGGTTTCACCTTCACCCACTTCAATATCATGTCCATGGATGGATACGGTAATGGAGGCTACAGTTGCTTCCGCAAGGATTTCAGCTTCCATATGTAGGTCAGAACCACGATATGCTGTACCATCAGAAGAATGAGATCCGCCTTCTCCAAACTCAAAAGAAGAAATAACCGGCGCGTCAAAGGTCTGGTCCTCGTCATCCTGGCAGGAGAATAGGGCCATTCCAAAAAGGGAAATCAGAAATACGTGTTTTAATTTGTTCATGTTTTTCATTTTTGTGGAATTATAGATTTGTTTTAGTTTCAAATAGTTTTCAAAAGATTTGTCCGAATTATCCTATACCACAGTGAATGGTAAATGGGTAAGCAGACAATTTGATAAGGATTGACCAATAGAAAGGTCAATCTTATTTATGCAACATCATTGCGTAAATATTGTGCAATAATGTTGCATATACAAGTGGTTTTTCGAAGATTATTTAAATGGTGATTACATTTTTTTATAAAAAGAAGGAATCCAAGAGCTTAAAAGGAAAGAAGATGTGACGATTCAAATGAGAGAAATTATAGAACAGGCTGACGAATTTTGATGTATAGCCCCATACCAGTACCCTTAGAAGTTCTTTTTTTGTACTGCTCCTGATGATGCACAATTCGGGCAGATTCCTGCTGCCAGAAAGCTAATAGAGTGCGTCATGTATGTTGTGGGTATAAAAGCTTTGAGGTCATTTGCCTCTATACAACATATAGTATTACACTGAAGGCAGTGAAAGTGGCTATGTTCAGAATAGGGATTATCTTTCTCTTGACACAAGACATAGCGAAAATCTCCATTTGCATCTGGAAAACGTATGACAACCCTGTCTTTTTCCATCTGGAGTAGGATTCGGTAAATGGTGACTCGACTACAGGCCCCATCGATTTGTTTTTTGATATCGCCATAAGTAATCGGATGGCGGGACTCTCTGATTATTTTATGGATTTTTTTCTTCGCAATGGTATTTCCCATTATAAATCAATATTTGCAACCATATTGCAAATATATAATTAACTAATTTTAATGCAACATTGTTTCATATAATTGTGTTTGTATATTTGCAATATCATTGCATTTAACTTTACATGACCAATCTTTTACTCCTTGTTTCCAGTTTGCTTTCTTTGGGTTATTCCCCTGAAGAAAGCCTTTCAAAAGATGCCTATTCCCTTTCTTACATAGGAGAAGAACAGCTTGGAATGAATACTATTATTCCGGCTAAATTGGATACTTTCCCAAAAATTCATGAGTTGGAGGAGGTAGTGGTAATAGATCAGGCAGAGATGATCCGAAGGGAGGAGTCAAACAGTGTAGAGCTGGTCAAGCAGGATTTCATTCGAGAAAATAGAGGAGGTAGCTTGATGAAGTCCCTGGAGCGTGTTCCTGGGATCAATATTATAGGTATAGGTTCTGGTGCTTCTAAACCCTTGATCCGTGGATTGGGGTTTAACCAAGTCATGGTCGTTGAGAACGGTATCAAGCATGAGGGGCAGCAATGGGGAGCTGACCATGGGCTGGAAGTGGATCAATATGCAGCTGATCAGGTTACGATCATCAAGGGCCCTGCTTCCTTTAAATATGGTTCGGATGCCATCGCAGGCGTAATAGATATCCGGGAAAAACTGGCTCCTTCTGAAGAAGGAGTGGGCGGATCGATTGAAATGGGAACGCGGTCAAACAATGCCTGGTTTGGAGGCTCTGCCAATTTGTTTGCCAGGAAAGGGAAGTGGTTTGTTGATGGTAGGATCACCGTGGCGGATTACGGTGATTTCAAAGTCCCGACAGATTCAGTTTTCGTCTATGATTATGGCGTGGCGCTATATAAAGGGCATGTGCGAAATACAGCTGGTAAAGAGCTTGACTTTTCAGGAAGGGTAGGCTTTTTGGGGGAGCATTTTCGTAATACCCTTTTGGTCAGCAGTGTCAAGACCAAATCCGGTTTTTTTGCCAATGCACATGGTTTGGAGCCAAGGCGTGTGGATACTGATCTTCATGATAAGTCCAGTCGAGATATACTGTTGCCCTTTCAGGAGGTCAGGCATACCAAACTGATCAATAAATCCAGTTATGCTGCTGGAAAGCATTTCATCCAACTCGATTTAGGTTATCAAAGAAATGACCGAAAAGAGTGGAGTCAATACGTTAACCACGGTTATATGCCTGCGGTTTATCCTGCAGAGTTACCGTACCCTTCAACACTGGAGCGTGCGTTTGACAAGGAAGTATTCTCCTTGAACCTGAAAGATGAGATTTTCTTAGGAAAGCATGAACTTATGTTCGGGGCAAGCACTGAATACCAGCACAATGATATCGACGGCTGGGGGTTTCTTATTCCTGCATTTCAGCAATATAGCTATGGCGTATATGGGATAGAGAAATTTAAGGTCAATTCGCTTTGGCAGCTAACTGCAGCTTTGCGGTATGATCATAGCCAAATTCATGTCGAAGCGTATCAAGATTGGTTTCCCAGTGTGAAAGATGCCTCTCAGGCAACGGAAGCTGACTATTTGTATCGAGCGGAGGATTTTAAGAGGGAATTCAACAGCTTGGTGTGGTCGCTTGGTTTTAATTTTCTTCCGGGAGATTTGAGCCTGAAAGGAAATCTTGGAACAAGTTTCAGAATGCCTATTGCCAAGGAATTGGCGGCAAATGGCGTAAATTACCATTATTTTAGATATGAAAGGGGCAATGCGGACCTTGACCCTGAACGGTCTTTTCAATTTGACTTGGGAGCTGATTTGAAGAAGGAGAAGTGGCTGGTGTCTTTTAGTCCTTTTGTCAATTATTTTTCCAATTACATTTATCTCAATCCTACTGCAGAGTTGGATATTCTGTATGGGGCAGGAAACCAGGTATTCAATTATACGCAGGCAGAAGTACTTCGTTATGGCGCAGAACTTAGTGTGATGTATCAGTTGACAGAAAAACTGAGCATGGAGTTTCTTGGAGAATATGTGTACAGTGAACAGAAATCAGGGGCAAAAAGAGGCTATACCTTGCCCTTTTCGCCTCCTGCATCGGGGGTCTTCAATGCTACTTATAAACCTGCCGGCATGGGTATTTTTACCAGTCCCTATTTTGCCATGGACTACCGCTTGACAGCCAGGCAAAACAATATCGTTCCTCCAGAGAAAATGACTCCTGGCTACCAGGTGGTCAACCTGAGGACAGGGTCTTCCCTTTACCTGTTTCAACAGCAGTTTCAAGTGGATGTCCAAGTCCAGAATCTATTCAATATGCACTACCTCAATCATACCAGTTTCTACAGGCTGATCAATCTTCCGGAAGCTGGCAGGAATATCAGTCTTTCCCTGAAGTATCAATTTTAAACTATTTATCCCTACAATGAAAAACAAAATAAAGTACTCTCTTCTTGTCCTAGTGGCTACTGTGTCCTTGAATTCTTGTGGCGAAGATGAAAAGCCAAATATCGATTTGGAGTATCCAGAGGTGATTGTGACTGAAGCGTCCTTTCCTCTGCAATGCAGTGTCCTGGAGAGAGGTACCACCATAGAATTTAAAGCACTCTTTAGGGACAATGTGGAGTTAGGAGGTTTTAGCTTGGACATCCATCATAACTTTGACCATCATACCCATAGTACAGAAGTCAATGATTGCGAGATGGACCCCGTTAAAACACCGGTAAATCCATTACTCTTTATCCAGACTTACAACATCCCTACAGGTTTGAAGGAATATGAAGGGACTGCTGAACTGGAGATTCCTTCAGACGTCGATCCCGGTGATTACCATTTTATGATCCGTGTGACCGACAAAGAAGGTTGGCAGACCATTCAAGGCTTGAGTATTAAGATCGAGTAATAAGTTTCTTCATAAACTTATAAGAATACTTAATTAACGGAAGTCGATGATAAGTAATATTAATAGCCTCTGGATATGCACAAGGAACAAGTAGGCTTGATTATTTTAAGAATTTCAAATATTTATCGAAAACGTAATCAATGTTGATCGGTAAGTCCAAGTTGTGTGTTAACATCGGACTTAAAAAGCTACAATTTCCACAACAAAGCCTAACAGTGTATTATTGAAAAGTAAACAACAGAAGCCTAAATCCTGTGTTTTGTTACCTGCACCTTTGATTGATCAGGTTGTGACATGAAAACATACAGAAAAGGGGAAGTATCGTCTGAGATGCTTCCCCTAAATTTCAAAATCGTTTTTTGGGCAGTAATGATTTAAAACCCTTTTATTTCAATCTCTATATAGCGGAATGTACTCATATTATAGGTAGTATTAGTATATACATAGCCATAGTAATAAGTACCGTTCTCCCAAGCCTTAGCTCCGGTAATTGGATTTGGGTTTGGAAGGTGATTGTCTTCTGTAGCGCCAATTTCAAGAGCAGCACCATACATATAGTGGTTGTTGAAATTGGCGTTATAACTATTACCAAACGCCCTAATTTCTTCATATCCAGAATGCTCCTTTATGTCTGTAACAATGGCCTTAGAAAAATCTATATCTCCAACGGTTTCTGGTTTGTGGTCATGGCTCTTTTTAATCAATAAGCCGTACATAACCCCATTATCTTTAATGTTCCCTATTTGTACAGATGACCAAATAGATTCATCCTTGCTAAAAGAGGGATCGTCAGGGTTTCTGAAATCACCATTATTATAAAAATTATTAAAACCTCCTTTTCCATCTAATCCTATTTTGTCCACTCCAAATACTTTTACGTGTGGAAATATGTCAGGGTAATCCTTAATATCAATTAAGCTAATTTCTCTGGTTTCTTCGACACTTGTTCCATTTTGATCCTTAACGGTAATAATGAAGTCATATATACCTTTAGGAGCTTCAGCTGGAATGTCAAAATGTCTATGAAGATTGGCGTTTTTCAATCCTTCAATCCTTTCGGTAAAAACAACTTCAAAAGACCATGGCTCAGCATAAGTTTCTTCACTTCTCTGCTCTATGTTTATCTGAACAGCTTCAAGTAAGTCTCCTGCCAAAACGTCTGCATTAAAATGAAAATCCTGACCAACTACCCCTATCTCAATATTGTTAAGACCTACTTCTATATTGGAAACAGTCGGCAATATTTTTGGAGTATGGTCTTCGTCGCTACAAGAGGGAAAGATTAATAGCAATACTGGAATGATTAATAAGAGCTTGTTGATTTTTTTCATTGTTTTCAATGTTTTGATTTTTTTTTAAATTGTGTGATGGAGATTTGTGTTCCTTATAGGTAATTTCAATAGCTTATTTCATACAGAATGAAAAAACTCACACTAGAAAGGTTTGAGAATGTTTAAAAGTTGATGTTGTTTAATTACTTACTTATATCATCAGAATTACGAGAAGAAAAGTTGACACTAAAGTGAAAGTGTCTAAACCTGTATTTTCCATTTTGCTTATTCATTGTTTTTGATGACTATTTTAAGACATAAAGCAACAAACTCTACATTAGAGTTTTCCCTTAAATTGTTCATTTTGGAGATTTTGGACAATGTCCCTAAAGGTATAGCACGTTTAAAACGCAACTTTGATGCAAAAATAACTGTTCAAAAAACAAACGCAACAGTATTGCGTTTGTTTTTTTTTGTAATGAGTGGAATTAGAAATACTCTCCTATTTTACAATCTTCACTTTTCTCAGATCATCTTTCGTACTGAGATATCCTCGCGAATTAATAAATAAAGCCCTGCTCTTTCCAATTCCTATCCAAGCAGGCCCTAAACCTTATATGACTTCTCCTTCCTGCATTGAGGACAAAAGACCTTCTTCCTTAAAAAATAGGTTTCAAAACCTGAACAGTCTTTTTTTAAATTCCACAAATCGAAAATGGTCTTTCAAACTCTTTCATTTTTACTTTAAGGCACTTTTACCATGTACTTGAATACCTACTCCATTTTTTATTCACATATCATCTAAACGAGTAGAACTAATTTCCAGAAAAGAACAAATCTTAATAAATAAAAGTCACTAAGGATTCAATGCAAAAAAAATCATTCTTTAAAACAAGAAAAGCCGCATTAATAATGCAGCTTTTATAATTTGTTGACCCACTAGGGCTCGAACCTAGACTCTTCTGAACCAAAATCAGACGTGTTGCCAGTTACACCATGGGTCAGTATTTAAACACTTAAGGTGTCGTTTTCCTTAATTGTGACACAAATGTAGGGGCTTTTTTTCTTAAAGCAAACCCTCCTTTAAAGTTTTTTTATGCTTTTTATATAAGTCCCTTGAAGCCAGTAAATAAAACTTTCTTCAAGGGACTCATTTTTTTACCCCTCGTGAGAGGCCACCCAGTTTTTGGCATTGACAAATGCCTCTACCCATGGACTGATTTCCTCAGCCTTTCTTTCAGCTGGGTAGCTTGGCCAGTTCCAAGGGAACAAAGACCTTTCAATATGCGGCATAATCGCCAAATGACGACCATCTTGGGATGCCAAACCTGCCACGGCATGATCTGAACCATTAGGGTTACCTGGATAAGCTTCGTAGCTGTAAATCATTCCTATGTTATAAGCTTCCTTCTCTTTAGGCAAGGAGAATTTACCCTCTCCATGCGCTACCCAAACCCCTAGGCGCTGGCCTGACAAAGAGCCAAACATCACCGTATTGTTTTCGGGAATATTCACATTAACAAAAGCTGATTCAAATTTATGACTTTCATTGTGAAGCATCTTTGGCTTGACATCATGCTGACGGTTGATCAAGCCAAGCTCTATCATCAACTGGCATCCATTACACACCCCTAAGCTCAAGGTGTCAGGACGGGCATAGAAATTATCCAAAGCGGTCTTGGCCTTTTCATTGTATAAGAATGCTCCGGCCCAACCTTTGGCTGAACCCAAGACATCAGAATTGGAGAATCCGCCCACAAAAACAATCATGTTCACATCTTCCAGATTTTCTCTTCCTGAGATCAAGTCCGTCATATGTACATCCTTCACATCAAAGCCAGCCAACCAAAGCGAATAGGCCATTT
Organism: Echinicola sp. 20G; assembly: GCF_015533855.1. Lineage (GTDB taxonomy): Bacteria > Bacteroidota > Bacteroidia > Cytophagales > Cyclobacteriaceae > Echinicola. The sequence goes on from NZ_AP024154.1 coordinate 5,670,586, forward strand.
CACGGTCTCCGTTTACTCCTTTTTCTCGGATAATGGCTGCTTTGTGCCCTGAAGCTTCTTTTCTGTAAGGATTCAATCCAAAAGCATCAAATGAGCCTTCCCACTTATCTGCAAAGTTGAAAGTCAAAGGCTGAGCTTTATAGTTTTGGAAACGGTCAGTAGCCAACTTCTCACCACTTTGCTTTTTATCCAATAGATAAGAAGACTTGAACCAGGTATCTCTGTGTTCAATCACGTCCAACTCCAAATCAAGGCCTTCTAAACTTAATTTTCCATCTAAGCTCAATTCAGCCAAAGCAACATAGTTAACTCCAGCTGCATCCAATAGCTCGCTTACTGCTTTGCTATCCTTTACCTGAATGACCACTCCTGGATTCTCAGCAAACAGGGCTTTCACCATGTCTTTTTCAGCCAATTGACCTGTCTTAACCTTCAAGCCACATTGAGTGGTCGGGAATGTCATTTCCAACAAGGTGGTAATCAAACCGCCAGAAGAAATATCATGACCAGCCAAGATCAACTCTTTCTCGATCAAGGTCTGGATTGCTGTAAATGCTTTAGCAAAATATCCACTGTCCTTTACAGTTGGCGGTACATTACCAATTTTATTGATAACCTGAGCAAAGCTACTTCCGCCTAATTGAGCGACATCTTTGGAGAAGTCAATATAAAGCAGCTCTGTCCCCTCAACAGGTTTCAAATCAGGTGTTACTGTTTTTCTGATATCAGCACATTCTCCCACACTGGAGATAATTACGGTACCTGGAGAATAAACCGTTTTACCATCAGGATACTTTTGCGTCATGGAAAGTGAATCCTTACCCGTTGGAATATTGATTCCAAGCTCAATGGCAAAATCACTAACAGCCTCTACTGCTCTGTAAAGCCTGTCATTCTCCCCTTCGTTCTTTGCTGGCCACATCCAGTTGGCACTTAAAGAAACTCCGCTCAAACCATCTTCCAATGGAGCCCACACCAAGTTGGTCAAGGCCTCTGCAATGGATAGTTTTGAACCTGCCTCTGGACTGGCCAAAGCCGCCACAGGTGCATGTCCAATAGAAGTGGCAATCCCTTTGGTCCCGGTATAATCAATCGCCATTACGGCAACATTATTCAAAGGTACTTGGATGGCACCGGTAGTTTGCTGGGTCGCCACACGGCCCGTTACAGATCGGTCCACTTTATTGGTCAACCAGTCCTTGGAGGCCACAGCTTCCAACTGCAATACTTCTTTGATATACTTGGCCAATTCTGCTGTCTGGTAGTCAGGGCTAGCAAAATTGCTTATTGCTTTTTTGTCTGTCAGAATGGTCTTTGGCGAGCTACCAAACATATGGGACAAGTTCCAGTCAACTGGCTTCTCTCCATTCTTTTTGTTTTCGAACTTGAAATGCATGTCTCCAGTGGTTTCTCCGACCACGTAGAAAGGAGCACGTTCACGTTCCGAAATTCGTTGTAACGTTTCTACGTCTTTCTCTCCGATCACCAAGCCCATTCTCTCTTGGGACTCATTGCCGATAATCTCTTTGGAAGAAAGCGTTGGGTCGCCCACAGGCAACTTGTCGATATCGATGGATCCTCCGGTATCCTCCACCAATTCAGAAAGACAGTTCAAATGCCCTCCTGCTCCGTGATCGTGGATGGAAATGATTGGGTTGTGATCATTTTCAGCCATGGCCCTGATAACATTGGCCACACGCTTCTGCATTTCAGGGTTGGATCTCTGGATTGCATTCAATTCAATAGAATTACTGAATTCTCCTGTATTAACTGAAGAAACAGCACTACCCCCCATACCAATTCGGTAGTTGTCACCACCCATAATTACTACCTTATTGCCTTTCACCGGCGTATTTTTAAGGCTGTATTTTTCTCTTGTAAAACCAATACCTCCCGCCAGCATGATTACCTTATCGAAACCATACTGTTTATCATTCTCCTCATGCTCAAAGGTCAGAACACTACCTGAAATCAAAGGCTGACCAAACTTATTACCAAAATCACTGGCTCCATTAGAAGCCTTGATCAGGATATCCATCGGAGTTTGGTAAAGCCACTTTCTCTCTTTTAAGTCTTTTTCCCAGCTTCTTCCAGCCTCACTTCGAGAGTAGGAAGTCATGTATACAGCAGTACCGGCCAAAGGAATGGATGCGGTACCACCTGCCAGTCTATCTCTAATTTCACCACCGGAACCTGTGGCAGCACCATTGAATGGTTCTACAGTAGTGGGGAAATTATGAGTTTCCGCTTTGAGGGAAAGTACCGTATCAATGGTTTCCGGCTGGAAGTAATCTGCTTTGTCTTGGCTCTTCGGTGCAAATTGCTGTGCTTTTGGTCCTTTGACAAAGGCAACATTATCCTTATAGGCTGATACAATCTTATTGGGATGCTTAATGGAAGTCTTTTTGATCAACTGAAAAAGCGTGCTTTCTTTTTCCTCCCCATCAATGATAAATGTACCGTTGAATATTTTATGTCGACAGTGCTCAGAGTTTACTTGGCTAAAGCCAAACACTTCACTGTCTGTCAATGGCCTGTTCAGGCTATGACTTACTTTTTCCAAATAATCGATTTCCTCCTGGCTCAGCGCTAGCCCTTCCTGCTCATTGTAAGTTTTAATATCAGTGATCGATATCACTTCCTGAGGCTTCAGGTCAATGGTGAAAATCTCCTGTCCAAGTCCATCATATTTGGCCTGAAGCATTGGATCGATAGTAGCCCCTTCTTCCAAGGTGCTGAATTCTTCAATTCTTAAGATGCCCTGTACCCCCATATTGGCGGTGATCTCTACCGCATTGGTGGACCAGGGAGTAATCATTTCTTTTCTAGGGCCTGCAAACTTTCCTTCTACACGCTCCTGAGAAAGCTGATCCGCCCCTCCAAAAAGCCAAGAAAGCTTTTCTATGTCTTCGGGTGCAACAGGTTGTTTTGCTTCTAAAGCGTAAAGGGTATTCTTTTGTGGGGATTGGAAAAAGAGAATCATGTCCGTGTTTATTGGATGACCATAAATTAAGCAGCAAAGGTACACAAATGGTTTCAAAGAATAAATCAAAATTTTATTTGGCTTCCTTTTTTTTCAAGCTTCTTGGTCAATAGGTTGAAATATCATCGAAATGTCTCATTTTTTCTTCCAACACATTTCAGTTTCCATATCTGCACCACTCTCATTTCATGTTACCACCCGATATGTTTACACCTTAAAACATTCCAAACGTGTATGATTTAATCAAGCTGAATTCACTATTTTAGCCACTACAAAGCACAGGTCAAAGATGTCAAAAAAGAAAATCCATTTTATTGTCAACCCTATTTCTGGAAAAGGGAAAAACCTCTTGGATGAAATTATCTTAAGCCGGTATTTTGAAGAAGAGCAGTTTGAAATCAAAGTCCTGCTGACAACAGGACCTGATCATGCGACAGCATTGGCATTGGCTTCCTTGGAGGAAAATGCAGATGTTATTGTGGCTTGTGGGGGCGATGGGACCATCAGTGAAGTAGCTTCCTGCTTGGTAGGAGAAAAAGCCCGCTTGGGCATTATTCCATTTGGGTCAGGAAATGGACTTGCTTCTAACCTTGGCATTCCCAAGAAGCTTGACCTGGCACTCGCACTTATCAAGAAAGGCAAGGTCAAAAAAATGGATGTAGGTCAGATCAATGACCAATTTTTCTTTAGTAATATGGGACTTGGCTTCGATGCCTGCCTGATCCAAAACTTCGACAAACTAAAAAAACGCCAGCTTTACGGCTATATTCGCGCCAGTTGGGAAACGTTGAAAAACTTCAAAAACCTCCAAGAAGTCACAATAGCCTCTAAAGAATTCAACATCAGCACCAACCCTTTTTTGGTCTTTATCTCCAACAGCAACATGCTTGGGTATGGTTTTTCCTTAACACCCGAAGCCAAACTGGAAGATGGTCTCTTGGATGTCCTGATAGTGGAACAACTCAGCAAATCTAGAGTGCTACTTTTAGGATTTCTCTTGCTGATGGGCAAGGTCAAATCCATGAAAGAAGTAAAATACTTTCAGTTAAAGAATTTAAGTATATCAAGTTCGCGATCCATTCCTGCTATCCAAAAGGATGGCTGTCAATTTAAACCCAATGCCCAAAAACTGGACATCAGTATCCTACCTCAACAGCTTTCTGTAATTGTTCCTTAAACAGTATGATTAAATAAGCTCAGCACCCATCTTTCCAAAATGAGAGCCAAATGCCAGGATCAAACAGGAAATCACTGCACCAATACTGATCGCCACAAAAGCCTGTGCCCTCGGCAATTTAAAGATATAAGCCGCAATAGTCCCCATATAAACCCCGGTAAACGGAAGCGGAATCATTACAAAAACCATCAACCCCCAAAAGCCATATTTTTGAATCTTGTCTCCCACCCCATCCTTGGCTCTGCGCATCAATTTAACGGACTGGCTTTTATAAACACGGAATTTCCACAGTCGCTCATTGAAAGTGTCTATCAGGAAAAGTAAAATAGGGAACACCAGAAGATTGGCGATCAGCCCTACAGAAAGCGCTGTTACAGGATGAAGGCCGTTGATCACCCCATAAGGAATCCCTACCCTGGACTCACCAAAAGGAGAAATACTCAATAAAAACGTATGAAGAATAATATGAATCATAATAGATGAAATCTTAAATAAATACACACCACCAAACCCCAGACCTGCACCTAGTGCTCATGTGCTATGCTTTTAAACAAACCAGAAAGAGAATCAGGAATTTCTAACAGGGGGAGCCCGTCCTGAAAAAGCTTGGATGTTTTCCGATTGGATGGCTTCTTGGAACTGTCTGACCAGCACACTATCAAACTGCTTCGGAACAAACACCAATGATTTTGCTCTAATAAAATAGTTCTTTACTGGATGGTGGTCTTGATCATGAAAGGTTTTTTCCTTCCCGGAAGGACAGTTCCTCCAGCACAAACCTAAGTCATCCTGATGAATATCAATTCCCAAACCAGCGTTTTTGACGCTTTCAGCAACTGCCTTGGCCACACTTCTTTCCTCTATCTCACCTAACAGGAAAGTAGTCAGCATCAGCAGGAAAAAGGTTAATGCTATTTTTGAGAATTTATTCATTGACGCGAAACTAGGTACTTTTTATGAATTATGTTTCAAATCACTTTTAAAAAGTGTGTTTCTGGGTTATACTTTAAATCATGAAAAAATGTTTAAAAAATTTAAAGCCTCCCAAGATTTTCTCAGGAGGCTTTAAAATTATAAGGATAGTGAACTGGACCTTACTTGCTCCACATCATCGGGCGCAATAGCCAATGGTGTACCCAAGAGATCTGATCCACTTTCTGTGATTACAAAATCTTCCTCTATCCTGATCCCGCCAAAATCACGGTAAGTTTCCAGCTTATCATAGTTGATAAAAGCATCCAGCTTTCCACTTGCCTTGTACATATCAATCAATTCCGGTATAATATAAATCCCTGGCTCCACAGTAATCACATTTCCAGCCTCCAGCTCTTTTCCCAATCGCAATGATTTCAAACCGAATTCCGTGGACTTTTTGAGCTGATCAGTGTATCCCACGTATTGCTCTCCCAAGTTTTCCATATCATGTACGTCCATACCCATCATGTGACCTAGGCCACATTGGAAAAACATGGTGTGCGCGCCATTGGCCACTGCGTCTTGCGTATCTCCTTTCATCAGCCCCACACCTTTTAGTCCTTCTACCAAGGTTTCTGCTGCTAAAAGATGTACATCCATAAATCTTTTACCAGGCTTCAAAGCCTCCACTGCTGTTCTATGGGCTTTATAAACAATTTCATAAAGCTCGCGCTGCCTGTTATCAAAAGCCGCACTTACTGGGAAAGTACGGGTCATGTCCCCAGCATAGAATTCAGGTGACTCTGCTCCACAGTCAAACAACATAATATCACCATTATTAATGGTGTTACCATAATAGTGATTATGTAAAGTCTGGCCATTAATGGTCGCAATGGGTGGGAATGACAAACTAACATTATTATCTCTCGCCACTTTGGTAGCAATAGCTACCAACTCATGTTCTTTCATTCCAGGCCTTGCCGCTTTCATCACTGCCAGGTGAATCTCAGAAGTTGTGGTCACCGCTTTGTTCAGCTCCTCCAACTCTTCTGCTGACTTGATATTCCTTTGTGTGGCAACAGCTTTGATAAAAGGCACAGAAACCAAGTTTTCAACCTCTTTGACTGGCTTGTTGAAAATTTCACTTAGTTGCAAAACATGCTCCCCTCTGTATGGAGGTAAAATCTGACAATCGTCCTTCACCAAAGCGTTCAGTTTGCTCAATGGTGCAGTATGACTCACTCCTACCTTCTCTGCCAATTCTGCAATAGTAGGCTGTGGGCCTGTCCAGACGATATCATCAATTTCATAATCATTTCCGAAGATGTAATCCTTGTCCTCATCACAATCGATAACCGCTACTAAGCCAGGGAGGGAAATTCCAAAGTAATATAAGAATGTACTGTCCTGTCTGTAAGGGTACCAGTTGTGTTTAAAATTGATACTTGCTTCATCATTACCTAAAAACAATAATTGGCCACTGCCCATCCTCGCTTTGAGTAGTGCCCTTCTTTGCTGATATATCTCTCTATTGAACATTATATTTGGAAGGTTAATTTTAGTCTCACAAAGGTCTTAAAGTATTTTGGCCCAACAAAAAAAGGAGCCTTCTTTTATGAAAACTCCTTTACTTTACAGACATAAATACTTCTTACTCTTTCAAAACCCAATAGTTCAGGTAACCTGATGGTGTTTCCAACACCACTTTATAGATATCCGACGCTGTTCCGTTCAGAGAAAAAGAAGCGCTTTCCTGACCTAACTCCACTTCCCCCATCAACCAATAATTATCCAAGCCTCCTTCTTTAAAGTGATTGGTAGTGGCCAACCAAACCCTTCCGTTTTGTTTGTCAGCATGTGACTTCCAGCTTAACTGAAGCTGACCATTTTCAACTTTAGCCACCATTTTATCCGCAGAAAGTTCACCAATAAAGGAAACCCCATCCAGTTCCATCGCATACTTTTTGGGAATATTCAAGCCTAAATGGTAGGCCATTGAAGGTAATATATCGACCATTTCAGCCTCATCATTAAAATGTTGATTGGTTTGTTTCGCATTGGTAGCGATCCAAATGGTTCGCTCTCTCTCGCTTTGGCCACCATGTCCAAAACCATTTTCTTCACGACCATGATCAGTAGTAATCACAATCAACCAATCCTCATCAAATTTTTTCTCACGGTATTGAATGGCTTCCCATACTCTACCAATCTGCACATCAGCCTTCTGCACACCATCTATCATCTGAGAACTGTTCCCGTATTTATGTCCCATATCATCAGAATATTCTAAATACATCCATGACAAATCCGGTGCCTCTGCTTTGATATAACGGGCAGCCTCTTTGGAAACGGCCTCGTCTATCAAATGGATATAGTTCCTTTCTTCGTCATGTGGAAAATTCAAGGTATCGTTTTCCATTCCATCAAAATAATAGTCAAAATCAAACCAATTGGTTTCGGGTAGATTAGCTCCAACCAGCTTGGTTCTGTTATCCAACCAGGTAGAGAAAATGGCCGTTTGTTTTTCAGGAAAGGCTGATTTGAAATACCTGAAAATTGTCCAATAATGATAATTTGGTTGCTTAATGGAATTGCCCCACACATTATGCTTGTTTACCCAAGTACCTGTCAACAGGGAATTGTACCCAACAGCGGAAATGGTTGGGGTTTGACTGTAGGTTCCCACATCACCGCCCATCAAGGCTTTGGTAAAACCGCCTGCCTTAATCACCCTGTCTATATTAGGTGTTGGTACAGAATCTAGAACATCTGCAGGAATACCGTCCAAGATCACAAAAAGTGCCTTTTTGGTTCTCTCTTGAGCGCTTGCTTGAAAAAACAGCATGCTAAAGCAGACTGCTACTATAAATACTCTTTTCATTTGTAATTGAGTTTAAACTTTGTCCATACAAACCCATGGTCTGATGGAAAGGTAAAAGTCTTTCCTTTGTAATTAAATGATTGATTGTAGTCCACTTTATGTATTTCAGAGGCAATGACCTCTAAGCGATTTCCTTTGTACAACAAATAATCAATTCGGTGATCATCTTTTTTTCCAGGCATTCCCCAACTGACGCCCGGATGCGTCAAAGGGTCAGGATTGGCTTCTCTAAAACTATCCTGCAAGCCTGCATTAGAAAACTGCATGGTCGTCCACCAAGGCACTACTTTCCCTTTGTGAACTTGCTTGGTTGCTTCCGTCCAGTCCAAATGAGACCAAACATTGAAATCACCACCTAAAATCAGTGGTGTTTCATCAGTTGTTGACAAATAAGGTTGAAGTTCTTTGAGAATAGTTGTCACTTCTTTTTCTCTGGTACCGGACTTTTCCCATTCCACCAACTCTGCCCCACTTTTATCCATCAGTTCAGGTTGATCTTCCCAAGGTTGATAGTTTAACCAAGTGTCGAACAGCATTATCCTTTCATGCTCACCCAAGGCCACTTCTATCCCTCCAATATTAAAGTACCTGTACAGGTCAACTCTTTTACCTAAAGGAAACTTACTTAGAATGGATAAGTTAACAGCTGGATCATCCAGTAAAGTACCCGGCTTTGCAATCAAATGAAAGTGATACCCCAAGGCATCAGCAATCCTTTTACCGGAGCCGTAAGTCTCGATCATCAATACCATATCTGCCTCTGAAGCCTTGATAATTCCAATGACATCTTCTACTCCATCCCTGCCGATATAGTCACTTTTCCCTCCATGCCAAATATTCCAAACCATCACGGAAAACTCCAAAGCCTCTTTGTCTTGCTGGGCTTGGACAAGCTGGGATCCAAGCAAAAGCACTGTTAAAAGAATTCGTTTCAAAAGGGACATCTAACTATTTTACGATAACACTAAACTGGCCCAACCCTATATAGGTTAAGCCAGTTTATAATTTTCCATTTTATCTTAATTCCAACCAAAAATCTGCTCAAGATTAGGATTCAAGGTTACTTGTTGAACAGGAATAGGACGGTAATAATATTTAGGTTCTTCAAAAGTTCTCACTTTTGTTTCGGTAACCATATTACCACCATTTTCACCATTTTTCAAGAACACATCCACGTTATCATCGATCGTTCCTGCTTTATAATAGATCAGGAATTCACCAAGACTATTTTTTTCTTTTGCATCTCCGGTAGGAATATCGCTATCCTTGTCTATCAAGATAATATCTTCCACACCATCGCCAGTCATGTCGTATTTGCCCAAGCCTGGAAAGTACATCCCTTCAGGAATAATCTCCAACAACTTACCCGCATGCCATCTCATCAGATCATCATAACGGTAACCTTCTAAGGCGAACTCTACCCTTCTTTCTCTTCTTATTTCTAGGATAACCCCTTGGTTAGCTCCACTAACGCTGGGATATTTCTCTGCCATAAACAAGTCCGGAGAGGCATTGGCTGTAGCCATATCCAAAGCAGGCAAGCCCGCTCTTTGTCGAAGAATATTAACGGTTTCATCCAAATCTCCTTGAGTCAGTTCTCCCAACTCTGCCTTGGCCTCAGCATAGGTTAGCAGCACCTCTGCATATCGGTAAACAGGAAAGTCAACACTCCCCACTTCAATATTATCAACCGTATTGTTGTACCCTTTGAGCTGATGGTATCCTGTGAAATTTTTGTTTAAAGATTGGATATATGGATCGCTATTAGGCTGTCTTACCCAGCCAGGATAGGCTATTGTCTGCATCAATCGAGGATCTCTATTCTCAAATTCCTCCACAAAGCCTTTAGTCTCATGGCCTGTCTGAGCCGTAAAACTACTTCCATCTGCCATCAGGTAAGTCATGACCAAATCCCTGGATGGTGATTGCTCATAGTCTCCAAAGACTGTATAATTAACGTCTCCACTTCTATCTTTATTGACATCATATGGGTTCACCAGGATCACCTCAGGATTACCAATCAGGTTTTGACTGCTGAATAATGAACCATAATCACTTTGGATATTTCCAGTGGTGTAGATTCCAAATTTACCACCATCCATAATAGATCTGGCTTCATCCCTTGCTTTCTCCAGAAAACCATTGGCCGATCCCTCTAGTCCAATTTCAGCGTGGTATTTTCTATAAGTCCCCTCGTACAAGGCTACTCTTGCATAAAATGTTTTGACAGCCCAGAGATCCGGAGTGCCCGAAGGTACACTCTCTCTCACATGGTTGGCAGCAAACTCCAAATCCTCCATAACCTTTTCCATCACCATTTCTCTGGGGTCACGTGCTTTATATAAGTCCTCATCACCTGGATTAAGCGTCACTTCATACCATGGCACATCAGAATAGCGCTTGATCATTCCAAAATAAAACTGTGCCCGATAATACCTGGCAAGGCCTGAAAAATGCCCTTTAGCCTCTTCTGAAGCCTGAGCCTGTTCGTAATTATCAAGAAAGTAGTTGATATTTCTCAACCTACCCCAGTTCCAACCTCCAGTAATGGTCTGTGAACTAGGATCTCCTGTCATGATATTTTTTATTTCAATGGCGCCAGTAGTTGCCATATTATCACTGCTCTGATCAGATAGGTAACTTCCAGAACCTGAAAGAGACAATAAACCATTAACATATAGTTCCAAATCCTCCTCAGACTTGAAAAACTCTTCTGGGGCCACAGAGGTCTGTGGATACCTATCCATAAAATCTTCGTCACATGAGCCCAACGCCAATAGTGCGCTCAATAAAATGATATATTTTTTCATGATGGTGTTCATTTTGAAATTACAAATCAATATTTACCCCAAAAGCAAACTTCCTCTGGAACGGGTAAGCCCAACCATAACCATCATTGATGGCTTCTGGGTCTACAAATTCCTTGATGGAAGAGAATTCATAAAGGTTCTCTCCTGTAACAAAGACACGTAACCTGTTGACTTTAATTTTTTGGGTGATGGTTTTAGGGAAGGTATACCCCAAAGTGATATTTTTCACCCTTAGGTAAGCAGCGTTTTGCAGGTATTTAGTTTGGGGAATATCAAGACCTGCCCCATAGTTGGCATCTGCCATCCAAGACTGCAAAATAGGAAACTCTGCATCAGGGTTAGCTTCGGCCAAACCTGCATCAATATAAGACTGTGAATGTTGCGCCATCAATGCATCGCTATCAGCAGCCCCTCTGTAAAAATCCAGGTTCCAAGGATAAATATTGGCATATGGTTGCTGATAAGGTCCCCAATAAAGATAATGTCTTGGGTAATAATCCCTTTTCCCAACGCCTTGAAGAAATACGGACATATCAAAACCATTCCAGCTTACATCGATATTTGCGCCATATCGATAACGGGCGGTAGAGTTTCCTATAAGTGTCAAATCCTTGGGGTCATTCTCAGTTTGTCCTCGCTCGATCTTACCGTCGTTGTTCAAATCCTGATACTTAGGCCAGCCCGGCACTACATCTAAAGCTCCCCAAGGCACAATAGCAGATTGATCCAGCTGGGCTATTTCATCTTCTGAAGTGAAAATACCATCATTTACCAAACCCCAAATCTCTCCTATCTCCTGGCCCTCTCTCCAATTGGAAAACAACCTATTTTCATTTTGGAAACTGGTAATTTTTGACTGGGAGTCTGACAGCACACCTCGTACATTCAACACAACTGGCTGTGCAGCATCTCCAAATTGGGTCCTATACCCCAAGGAGACTTCAAAGCCTTTGGTTCTCAGATCTGCTGCATTTTGCTTTGGAGGGCTAGTTCCCAACACGCCAGGTAATTCCACTGGGTCTGTCAACATTCCTTTGGTGTCCCTGATAAAGAAATCCAGTGTGGCAGTCAACTTATCATTGAAAAACCCTAAGTCAGCACCAAGGTTGGAAGTCACTACTTCCTCCCATGTATAATAATTGGGGTCCACGGCCAAAGATGGGGAAGAAGTGATCACTGTTTGTCGGTTTCCATTGATGAGGTAACTGGACAATCCTGTAGGAAGAGATTGGATATAACCGAAATTGGATACATTCTGATTTCCCAAACCACCATAGGAAGCCCTGAGTTTGAAGCTTGGAATCACATTGTTCAAATCCTTGAAAAACGGTTCTTCACTGATCACCCAAGCCATGGATGCAGAGGGGAAGAAACCCCAGCGGTTGTTTTCAGGAAACCTTGAGGATCCATCATATCGACCATTAAATTCCAAAATATACCTTTCCTTATAGGTATAATTAGCTCTTCCAAATACACTTCTGGTGGCATAAGTACTATAAGAAGGTGTTACAAAAGCATCTCCTGTCGTCAAGCCAATATAAGGCAAGGAGGACGAAATCAACACCCTTCTTTCAGACTGAACAGAAGAATATTCGTAGTTCTCTTGGTTATAACCTGCCAAAATCCCAAAATTATGATCTCCCAGAGTTTTGGAATATTTACCATATAGATCAAAAATTGTATTGATTAAAGTGCCATTTCGCTCAATCACAGAACCATCTCCCCCTTCAGTTCTTACATCATCCGGACCGAAACCAATGTCAAACTTCTTTTGATCCCAATGGTACTTCCATTGTTCTCTTTTGAAACTAGCATTCCCTGTCACTGTCAAATCACCGTTCAAGAAAGTTCCAGTGGTCCTAAGAATATTATGAAAACCAAACATATCTTCTTGGTTTCTTCCTCCATCTGTTAGTCTTGCGGCCAGTCTACCTGCTGCTGTATTGGCCCAAGTCCCATCAGGGTTTTCAGCCACATCTGTGGGTTGCAGATAATAAATGTCGGTGATATTGGTTGTTGGATCCGCTCTTTCTGTTTGGTAAATATTCAAGTTGTTATCCAATTTCAACCACTCCATGGGAGACGCTGTAATTCTCGCTCTCAAAGAATAGCGGTCCCAGTAATCAGGAGCCAATTTATTCAAACCATTTTCATTGGTATAATCTCCAGACACATAATAACCTACTGGCATTTTCCCGCCACTGTTTCCACTAATAGACAAGCTGTGGTTTGTAGAAAAGCTGGCTGAATTGAAAAAATAATTGTACCAGTCATTGCTTCCCATATAGGCCCAAAGGTTCGGGTTATTGGGGTCCAGTCGCACATCCTCCACAGAAGGATCTTCTGATCTTTCTTTTGCCCATTGATAGTGCTCATCAGAATAATTCACATAATCCCAAGGTGTATTGTTCGTAGCAGTTTCCAAAACCCTTGAATAAATATATGGATCTGTAACCGGCTCGGGCAAAACCGTTGGTTTTCCCCAAGAAAAGTAATTGTTATAAGAAATGGTCTGCTTTCCTTCACTGCCTTGTTTGGTTGTGATCAAAACCACCCCAAATGCAGCCCTAGCTCCATAAATGGCAGCTGAAGCTGCATCTCTCAGAACTGAGTAGGAAGCAATATCTGCCGGGTTAAGCCGCAATAAATCATCATAATTTCCTGCTACTCCATCAATCACGATCAAAGGCCCTCCACCATTGATGGAAGTAAATCCCCTGATATTGATATTGGGAATAGAACCAGGCTTCCCCCCTTGATAGGTAATGTTGAGTCCTGGGCTGATACCCTGAAGTCCCTGCATTACATTGGCAATTGGTCTATTGATAATGTCTTCACCGGCAATTTGATCCACCGCGCCCGTGACATTGATTTTCTTTTGGGTACCATACCCTACCACTACGACCTGCTCTAATAGGGTCTCCTGCTCTTCCATTTGAACATCAATCGAAGACTGACCATCAACTAAAACTTCAACTGTTTCATATCCAATAAAGGAAAAAACCAGCATAGCATTTTCCGAAGAAGCAGTAATCGAATAATTGCCATCTAAATCTGTGATCGTACCTTTTTGTGTGTTTTTTTCCAAAACAGACACCCCAGGAATGGTCATCCCTGTCACTGCATCTGTCACCTGCCCACGCACAGCCTGCTGTGCAGATGACGAAATGTGTAGGCAAACCATCAGCAAGAGTGTGATCCCCACCCTCCAGCATCCACGTTTCCATTTCAAAAGATTTCGTAAATAATGTTTCATAGAGCTAAGTGTTTTAATTAGACATGGCTACCAAATTTTCACTAACCAACCAGACCTAATTCAGTGAGATATATTGAATTTATTTATTGAACATTCATTCAATATTAAATATTGCATTTTATAATTCAAAAGAAATTAACAAGAATTTTGTTTCAATTAATTTATATTTAACACTACAATAACAATGATTAACCAAACTTCACGAAAACAAAAAATTGAAATAATAGTAGGATTAATTAAGGCAAAAAACACATCAGCCTATCATTACATAAATCATTAATTGATTCACCATAAAAAATATGCTAAGACGAGACTTAGTTTCCTCAGCCAGACATATCAAAAAACACATTGTTCAGAAAAAAAAAAAAGATAACAAAACAAAAGACCTCACTACGGAGGTCTTTTGTTTAAACTAGGGGAAAATACTGATTTTCAACCCTTCCATCTTCGTGCAAATCCAATATGGCATAGCCCGGAGGCGTTTCCAGGTAATACTGCTTCCCTGCAGACTGTTCATCTCCATCTCCCCACCAAAAACCACTAAGCGATCCATTACAAAAATAATGCACCCCATTATACCATGCCCTGTCCAAAAGGTGTTGGTGCCCGCTAAGGCACACTTTTACCTTATCCTTATGCTGATAAAAAAGTTGTTTCAACTCCTTATGATCACTATGCTGGCCACCCACTAAAGCATTTGTGATTGAAGTAATGGGAAAATGAGACATTATCAAAGTAGGCGTATTTTTAGGTAGACTTTCCAACTCCCCTTTCAACCATGCCATCTGGTCTGCTCCAAGACTAATCCCTTCGTGATTTCCGTCCAAAACAATAAAGCACCAATTCCCTTTTGAAAAGCTATAATAGTTTCCAGGAATCCCCAGCCTCTTAACCACATAAGGCTTACCATACATTTCATCATCCTGTTTATTTGGAACATCCCACCAAGGGTCATGATTGCCAATACAGCTATAAACCTCATACTCCTTTACCCCTGCCCTAAACTCATCCCACACTTTCCACTGCTCCAACATTCTTTCTCTGCTAACCCCATTATAACTGGCATCATGAATGCTGTCCCCTCCATTTAGAAAGAAATCGGGATTGTGCTTCTTCACTATTTCCAACCAAGTTTTGGCCCTTGCAGGCACATTCTCTTCTGGTCTTATATGGACATCAGTAATGTGAGCCACCCGTAACACCGAACCACTGCTCTCCTCTGCAGCCAATGCAACAGCCGGACCAACACCAGTGGTCACTACCGCGGTTTTCAATAAGAAATCCCTTCTTTTCATAAGTAAATTGTTTAATGGTTTTTATCTTAAGCGTCTAACATGAAAATCACACAACTTCTTTGTACTCATTGAAGAAATATCTGAAGCTTAGTTTTCTAAAATCAACTTTTGGCCAATGCCAGTTTTTTTTAAATATATTTTTTTAGATTTTTCAAGAGACTAAATAATTTATATATTGAACATTCATTCAATATTATATATTGAAAATATGATTTCAAAAGAATTTGACAACAAACATTTTTCATTTAACTTTGTTTTAACATCTAGATAACAATGAAGGGCAAAATTTCAGCAGAGCGAAAAAAAGAGATCATAGAAGGCTTTTACTATTTATCCAAAGAGAACGGACTTGAGAATACATCCATTGCCAAAATAGGTAAGCATTTAGGAATCCCCCCTAGCTTGGTGATGCACTATTTCCCTACCAGGGATATCCTGATCTCCAATCTTATTTCTTACATCCTAGATCAGTATTTGAAAATATATGAGCCCGTAATCAAGGAACTGGAAACAAAAAACCATGCTGACCCAAAGACTTTTGTTGACAGCCTTTTCTCAAGAGAATGGAACCTTCTTTTCGATGACGGGGTGTTTTACAGCTGTTATGCCTTGATCTTTAGAAACGAAGTAATCAAAAAGGAATATAGAAAACTACATGACCGTCTTCGAGAATTCTTAAAAGAAATACTGGACAGGGATGAAGCCTTGAAAAACCAAGACACGCAACTTTTGGCTGAGCAGATTTTTGTAGTAGTTGAAGGTGCTTACTATTACCTCTCCATGATAGACAATGAAGACACTTACAACAAAAAAGTAGAGAACTTTAAAGAACAGGTTTATGATTTGTTACGCAAAAAAGAAGCGCAACATTTATAAAGTGCCATCAACGCGATAGCTGCCCAAACGCCATTGACTGCCAAATTAGCATTGTCCTTAAAATGAATGGCATTTACCATCAGACAAACCGCCCCACCAAAGTTGAGTATATGATAGAGCACACCTTCTTGCCTTAGGACACCCCTTGCAAGCAAAAAATAAGAAACTGTAAAAAGAACGGCTCCAAGCCATCCAACAACTTGAAATATCATAGCCCAAAGATATAAAGATATCCGAGGAATCAATTTTTAGGCCTTATCTCAAACACTCTTTGAATAACTAAAATAAAAAGCCAGCAGGATAACTAGATTCTTTCCCACTGGCTTATACTACTTTAGTTTGTATAATTTATTCTAGAATGAAAAATCATACTGCACCCTAAACCTCCAGCTCGACGCTTCTCTATTTATTGAAGCCCTATCAAAGTCAAAATAAGTCACATCCGTAGTCAACTTATTCCTGTGTCCATTAAAGAAACAGTTGAAAGCCAAAGAAAACTCTTCCTCACTGTTCTTGGGTATACTCAATTCTGGCTGATAATAGGCGTACCGGGCAGCTATTTCATATAAAGGCTTCCCTTCCGCTGCAGCTTCATGATTTAAGACGTATCCTCCCTGCCCATAAAATCCAGCCAAGTGATCACGGCCTCCAGTCAGATTATCTATGATGCGCTTTCTATGATATTCACTTTGCCAGCTAAATGATTTGTATTGAAAAGCAGTTTCAAACACCCACTGGTCAGTTTTATACTGCCCCGCCTCTCCATCTTCATAACCTTCCAATTCCCCTCCTCCACTTGAAGAAAACCTTGTGTAGGGGCTAGTATTGGTTGCTCCAGCCAAGGCAAATGAAGCCTGAGGTGTTTCTTGATGGGCTAGGTCAGAACCGGATATAGCCACTCCATCTCCCATAAAGTTCCAAAACACTTTCCCTACGTACATTAACTTCTCATCATCATTCTCCCTAGCTCCTCGACCATTGCCAGTCAAAATCGAAAAATGATAATTAAAATCAGCCAATCCACCTTTATCGAAGTGACCATACATTGAGACACCCTGCTGTCGGTCAAGAGTAAACGGCCTATTGATAATGGATCGTTCCATCATTTGCTGCTTTCCACTGGAAATGGACCGCTCGCGGGTATACTCCACTTTCCACTGTCCAAACTTAAAGCTCAACCATTCCCACTTCTCAGCTTTCACCTCAAAGTTTAACAACCTATTTGCTCCTAATTCATACTCAAAATAGTATTTCAACCATGGTTGATGGGCAAATCCCCCTACCTTTAACCTGGCACGGTTGATTTTGAAGATATTTCTTTTTGGCACATCAAAGTCATCAAAAGAAACTGGATCCTGGTCAGCCGGATAAGCATACCTAAACTGTAGTCTTCCTCCGATTTGAAGCCTATACTTATTGTCAGGACTTGTAAATTGAAATCCTTTAGAAGTGTATTGCACATCGACATTCTTGACAGAATCACTTTTTGTATCCTGAAAAGCACTCGCACTCATCGCAAACGATATGAATACGACCACAAAGGCAAAAGCCTTCCTGTAATCCATAAGATTTGTTATTTTTAGTAAGATAACTTTGGCGCCAGAAATTTAAAAGAAGCTCCTTGCATTTCCTCTTCAAATTTGGCTGATGGGCAGACCATCGTTTAACAGGGCGCAAAATTACGATTTAAATTCATTCATAATTTCAACACTAAGTTATCAATATGTTAAGTATTTAAACAACAATGTAACACTGGATTAACAGTATATTTTTTTATACTTTATGAAATAAAGGTTTACTCACCAGCTTTTCTACTGAGTTCAACCTTTTTTCCTATCTTTGTGCTTTATAACTCAAATCAGATAACAAAATACACACACCATGCCCGAGGTTAAACTCTTTGCCGGAACCAACACAAAAAAACTAGCTGAATCCATTGCAAAAAATTACGGTCAGGATTTAGGTGATATGACCCTCTCCAAGTTTAGCGATGGAGAGATGTCTCCCAGCTTTGATGAATCTGTAAGGGGATGCCATGTATTTCTGATCCAATCTACTAATCCTAACGCAGACAACCTTCTGGAACTTTGCTTGATGATTGATGCTGCCAAAAGAGCCAGCGCCTACAAAGTATGTGCAGTAGTACCTTACTTTGGCTATGCCAGACAAGACCGCAAAGACAGACCTCGTGTATCAATAGCCGCAAAACTAATTGCCAACATGATCACTTCAGCTGGTGCGGACAGGATCATGGCTTGTGACCTACACGCTGGACAAATACAAGGTTTTTTTGACATTCCTTTGGATCATTTAAATGGATCAGCTATTTTTGTGCCCTATTTGAAAAGCCTAGATTTGGGAGACAACTTGATCTTCGCTTCTCCTGATGTCGGAGGGGTAGGTCGTGCTCGAGCTTATGCCAAGCATTTTGAAGTAGAAATGGTCGTTTGTGACAAGCACAGAAAAAGAGCCAACGAAGTGGCATCCATGCAAGTAATCGGTGATGTAGAAGGGAAAGACGTTGTACTGGTTGATGACATGGTAGATACAGCAGGCACTATGTGTAAGGCCGCCCAAATCATTCTTGACAAAGGCGCCAACTCGGTAAGAGCCATCGCTACTCATGGTGTTTTATCTGGAAAGGCATACGACAATATTGAAAATTCTGTTTTGGAAGAACTGGTAGTCACAGACACCATTCCTCTCAAAAAGGAATCTTCAAAAATCAAGGTATTGACAGTGGCTGAGTTATTTGCTAAAGCCATTCATGCCGTAACAGGAAATGATTCTATCAGTGCCCTGTTCATTTAAATGAAATTTATTTATTCATACACTTATATATTCTAGATTATGAAATCGTTAGAGATTATAGGGTTTAAAAGAGCAAATCTCGACAAGTCGGAATTGACTCAAATCCGCGAAGAAGGAAGCGTTCCTTGTGTGGTTTACGGACCAGGTATCAAAGAGCAAATCCACTTTCATTCACCTGCCATCCTTTTCAAGGAGTTGATCTATACTCCAGAGGTACACATGGTAGAACTAAACATTGAAGGTACTAAAATCAAAGCTATCCTTCGTGAAGCGCAGTACCACCCAGTAAGTGAAACATTGCTACACGCTGACTTCTTGGCTTTCAGTGAAGATAAAGCGATCAAAATGGATATTCCAGTGGAAATCAAAGGTTCTTCTCCTGGTATCCTTAAAGGTGGTAAGCTTGAGCTAAAAGCTAGAACGCTTAGCGTTAAAGGTTTGGCGAAAGACCTTCCAGATAGCATCCCTGTTTCTATCAGCCACTTGGAGCTTGGTAAATCTGTAAAAGTTGCTGAGGTTAAGGTAGAAGGTTTCGAAATCCTTACTAGCCCTAATGTATCAATCGCTACTATCGGTATTCCAAGAGCTCTTAGAGGTAAGAAAGCTACTGAAGAAACTGAAGGTTAATTTAACCTTATCCAATATTTTAAAAATCCTGCCAGCTCCATGTTGGCAGGATTTTTTATTTTTGCATTTGATTTGACTAAAACCATCACATGAAATACCTCATCATTGGTCTGGGAAATATTGGACCAGAATACGAACTTACCCGTCATAATGTAGGGTTCCTGACACTGAACAGATTAGCAGACCAAGAAGGTGTCAGCTGGAACAGCAACCGATTGGCCTTTACTACAGAATTGAAATATAAAGGAAGGCAAATTCACTTAATTAAACCGACCACTTACATGAACTTAAGTGGTAAGGCTGTTAACTATTGGATGAAAGAACTTAAAGTTCCTAAGGAGAACATCCTCGTGGTGGTGGATGATGTGGCATTGCCTTTTGGAAAATTAAGATTAAGAGCAAAAGGGTCATCTGCAGGACACAATGGACTAAAAAACATTGAAGAGCTTACTGGAGGGCAAAACTATTCCAGATTAAAATTTGGTATTGGAGACGACTTTCCCAAAGGCAAGCAAGTGGACTATGTTTTGGGCAGGTGGTCTCAAAAAGAAATCGATGAACTCCCAATGTTTATGGACAAAGCCATTGACATGATCAAGGGCTTTAGTACTATCGGTATCAATATGACCATGAGTCAGTACAACGACTAACTATCCATAGAATGAAAACCATTAATTTAGGAATCCAAATTGTCCCAAAAAGTAAATCGCTCAGCGCGTATGACTTGGTTGACAAAGCCATTGAGGTCATCAAAGCTTCCGGCGTCAAATATGAAGTAACTCCTTTTGAAACTGTCATGGAGGGGGAAGAAAGCCAATTGATGCAGATTGCGAAAGAAGCCCAGGAAGCAGTACTGGCTGCAGGCGCCGACGAGGTTTTGGTATACTACAGAATGCAAATCCGTAAAGATGCAGATGTCACCATTGACGAAAAAACTGCCAAGCACAAACAAGCTTAATTCTAAGCTATACTTCTTTGAAAAGAGAAATGGGGTACTGTATTCAGTACCCATATTTTTTACCCCACATTTTTTGAAGGTTTTTCCTCAGGTCATTTTCACGGGCATTTCTTCCCGGATCATATAGCTTAACTCCTTTGAGTTTATCAGGCATAAACTCCTCCTCCACAAAATTCCCTTCATAGTCATGGGCATATTTGTAGCCTTTGCCATAATTAAGATCTTTCATCAACTTGGTTGGAGCGTTTCTTAAATGAATGGGTACTGGCAAATCCCCCTCCTGCCTGGCAATGGCCTGTGCTTGATTGATAGCCACATAACTTGCATTACTTTTGGCTGAACTCGCCAGATAAGTGACACACTGCGAAAGAATAATTCTTGCTTCCGGGTAGCCGATGATCTTAACTGCTTCAAAAGCCTGAGTAGCAAGCAGCAACGCATTTGGATTGGCATTGCCGATATCCTCAGAAGCCAAAATCACCAACCTTCTAGCAATAAATTTCACATCCTCTCCACCTTCTATCATCCTCGCCAACCAATAGACCGCTGCGTTTGGATCTGAACCCCTTATCGATTTGATAAAAGCGGAAATGATATCATAGTGTTGCTCTCCAGACTTATCGTAAATCGCCACTTTTTGTTGGGCAATGGCTGTAACTTTATCATTGGTAACAACAATAGGATCTTCTGGAATGGCATTGACAACTATCTCCAATAGGTTAAGTAGTTTTCTTCCATCACCACCGGACAACCTCAATAAAGCCTCTGTCTCCTTAAGCTCAACATTCTTTTTTTTCATTAGAATATCATGCTCCAAGGCCTGCTGGATCATGGCTTCCAAGTCCTTTTTTTCCAAAGAATTTAAGGTAAAAACCTGACAACGGGAAAGTAATGCAGCATTCACCTCAAAGGAAGGGTTTTCTGTAGTGGCACCAATCAACCTGATTTGCCCCTTCTCTACTGCTCCCAATAAAGCATCCTGCTGAGATTTATTAAACCGATGGATCTCATCTATAAACAGCACTACTCCTTGCTGGAACTTGGCCTTCTCAATCACCGCACGGATATCCTTTACCCCCGCACTAATGGCACTAAGGGTATAAAAAGGAGCTTTCACCTCATTGGCTATAATATTGGCAATGGTTGTTTTCCCTACGCCAGGAGGTCCCCAAAGAATCAAAGAGGGAACTGTTCCATTTTTTATGGCTCTAAATAGAAAGGTATTTGGGGCAGTCAAATGAGACTGTCCTATCAGGTCTTCCAGCCTCGTTGGCCTCATCCGCTCCGCTAATGGCTCTTGACTCATTATTCAGTTTTTTATTTTTTAGCAAGTTAGGGAGCTTTTCCATGCTCCCAAAATTTGATTATCAGTTTACCTGATCCTTTGGGAAAATGCTTCTAGGTGCTCATCCTTAAAATCAAGATGGGTAACAAAACGAATCAGGTCTTTCCCAAAAGCGACAGCTTTGATCCCTTTTCTTTCCAATTGATCTAACATTTCCTTTGGGGTCACACCAACCAATTGAGCAATGACAATATTGGTAGATACAGGCAATATTTCAGAAACATTCGGATGAAGCTTCAATACAGAGGCTAAAGCTTCAGCCCTTTGATGATCCTCCTTTAAGCGTTCAACATGATGATCCAACGCATAGATTCCAGCAGCAGCTAAAAAACCTGCCTGTCTCATTCCTCCTCCAAAAGCCTTTCTCACTCTCTTCGACCTTTTGATGGTTTCATTATCTCCCAAAAGTACAGAGCCAACAGGACAACCTAACCCTTTGCTTAAACAAACTGATATGGTATCAAACATAGCTCCCCAAGCCTTCGCTGATTCCCCTGTTTTGACCAGAGCATTAAAAATCCGTGCTCCATCCAAGTGCAATTTAAGTTTGCTCTCCCTACAAAGCTCACTAATCGGCCTAACTTCCTCCAAAGAATAAACGCTTCCTCCCCCTTTATTCATTGTATTCTCCAAAGCTACCAAGGAAGTTTCCGGTGCATGAATATCATCCGCATTTATCGCATCAGCTACATCTTCTACAGCTACTTTCCCATACTCACCATCCAACAGCTTCACCGAAGCAAAGGCATTGGACATAATCCCTCCTGCTTCATATAAGTAAATATGAGAGTATTTATGGCAAATCACCTCTTTTTGAGGCCCGGTATGTAACTTGACTGCAATTTGGTTGGTCATGGTACCTGAAGGACAAAACAGCCCTGCCTCCATTCCAAAAAGACCAGCCAATTTATTTTCTAGTTCCGCTACAGTTGGGTCTTCTTCAAAAACATCATCCCCTACTTTGGCAGACCACATGGCGTCAAGCATCGCTGGAGTTGGCTGTGTTACCGTGTCACTTCTTAAATCAATATTCATTTTGTTCATTAATTGCTTATCACTGAAGACTTTTTCCAATACCCAACCTCATCCCCAAATTTGGACAAGTATGATTGACCCCTGTAAAAAACCTAGCTTAAATATGATGATCCTAAACATCTGCTTATGACTTAATAGATGGATCTTTTGAATCTTTAAACATAAACTTAAAAGGCCCTTTTGATTGCTTGAAACTCTCTTCCATATCCCCTAACTCAATATTCAGCGCTTTGGTGGAAAGATTTATTTCCATTAAGGAGATAAACAAAGAAATCAAAAGGGAAATCATACTCAGCATAAAAATAACATTGGCTGCCATCTTAAATTCCTGATAAATCAAAAACATACAAATCACGCAAAGCAAGAAGCTCACCACACCAAAAATCTGCATGTTTTTGATCATATGTACCCGCTTTCTCAAGTTCTTCAACTGTTCTAATAATAATACTTCTTCTGGATTTTCCCGATACCTTTCGTTCAAGCCTCTGATCAAACTGGCCATTGCCAAAAACCTATTGGTATAGGCCAGCATCAATAGGGTAATCGCAGAAAACAATAAAGCTGGGGTTGATAACTCGAGTTCCATAATATCAATTATATCTATAACCTAAATTCAGGATTTTTGGGCACAATAAAAACCCCGCCGATATAAATGGACGGGGTTTGTCATTATTTATGTTTTGATGCAAATTAAACTACCTCTCCAATAACTACCAGGTTTTCTAGGGTTGGAGACTGACTGCCTCCTTTTGGCTCAATCGTGATGGCAAAAGCACCTGCACTAGACGCCAACTCCATCTGCTGTAAAGTCAACTTCTCTCCCGGCTTCACTATACCAATCCCTACTGGTCCGTCATCACCGATAGCCCACAATTGATAATCCTTGTCTCCACCCAAATCTGCTAACTGGTTAACTGAAATAAACACCTTTTCTGTATCCTTATCCCAGAAAACATCTACGCGAGCATCCTTCTGAATTTCAAAAGATTCTCCTTTCATCGGAACACGCTGATAGTTGCCAGTCAATAATGTTTCTAATTGCCTGTCTACATGCTCAAAATTAGCCTGATTAACGTCCAGCTCTTCCACTAGTATATTTCTTTCTTGTAATAAAGCCGTGAACCTCTCTTCCACATCATAGAATTTTGCCGCGAAATATACCGCTGCACCTATTGCTAGCACCGCAACAAGCGATGCTGCTACAGCAAAACTTTTCCAAGGCTGTAAGGCAACCTCTTTTGTTGAAGCTATTGAAGTTGTTTCGAGAGTACCTTCTGGCGAATCCAGTTCGGCAGAAAGTGAATCGAAAATCTTCTCTTTCACCTCGCCTGAGGGAGACACTCCACTGCTGTTATCAAAGGCAAACATCGCCTCTTCAATCTCATCAAGCTCCTTCCTGATTTCAGGATATTGCTTGGAGAGCTGCAGGACTTCTTCCCGCTCCCTTTCACTGAGTTCTCCCAGCACGAAAAGCTCCAACTTACCTGACGCTATGTAAGACTGAATATCCACTAAATTTTATTAATATTCTTTTTTAACACCCCTATGGCCGCACGAATCCTGGATTTCACCGTTCCCAGTGGAATTTCATACTCTTCAGAAATTTCAGAATGGGTGTAGCCTTTAAAATAAATACATTCAACCACAAATCTTTGCTCCTCATTCAACGTAGTAATGAGTTCCTTTACACCGATCCCATCAACTGCTTCCACAGTTCCGGACCTTCCTTCCAAACCATATACGTAGTTATCAATCGTATTGGTCTTACTACTTTTTGAGAATTCCTTAGATCGGGTTTTATCTATGGCAGCATTTCTACAGACATTGGCCATCCAAGTATAAAGCCTGCCCTTTGACTCATCGTAACTGTCTATTTTACGAATGATTTTAACAAAAGCATCATGAAAGACTTCCTCTGCGATATCTCGGTCTTTGATCACCCTGGAGATAACAGCAAACAAGGCCCTACTGTATTTTTCATACAAATAGTCTACGGTTTGCTTATCCTTGGCACGCAGCCCTGATATGAGTTGTTCTTCTTGCAAAAGTTGCTGAGGGTTATTTTTTTTCTACTGTTTGCTCCTAAAAAGAAAACACGAGACAGAAACCTATCTCGTGTTATAATATTAAAATAACTTATTGATATTTACAAGTGAATCACCTCATCATATGCCGCTGCTGCTGCCTCCATAATGGCTTCAGACATGGTTGGGTGAGGATGAACCGTCTTAATTAACTCATGACCAGTGGTTTCCAGTTTACGAATCGCAACAATCTCTGCAATCATTTCTGTAACATTTGATCCAATCATGTGTCCACCCAATAACTCACCATATTTGGCATCAAAGATCAATTTCACAAATCCATCTTTAGCCCCAGCAGCAGAAGCCTTTCCAGAAGCAGAGAATGGGAACTTACCCACTTTAACTTCATATCCCGCTTCTTTGGCTTTTTCCTCGGTATATCCTACGGAAGCAATCTCAGGAGAACAGTAAGTACAGCCAGGGATATTGTTATAATCTAAAGGCTCAGGGTTATGCCCTGCAATCTTTTCCACACAAATGATTCCTTCTGCAGAAGCAACGTGCGCCAAAGCTGGTCCTGGGATTACATCACCAATGGCATAATAACCCGGCATATTGGTCTTGTAGAATTCATCCACTTTTACGCGACCTCTATCCACCACAATTCCAACATCTTCCAAACCACAATTTTCTACATTGGCAACTACTCCCACGGCGGAAAGTACGACATCACACTCAAGGGTCTCTTCTCCTTTTTTGCTCTTCACCGTGACTTTACATCCTTCTCCTTTAGTATCAACAGCTGTTACCTCTGTGCTGGTCATGATATTCATTCCAGCCTTTTTGTATAACTTCTCCAATGATTTGGACACTTCAACATCTTCATTAGGAACGATTCTATCCATAAATTCCACAATGGTAACTTCAGTACCAATCGCTGCATAGAAATAGGCAAATTCAACTCCAATGGCACCAGAACCTACTACAACCATTTTCTTTGGCTGCTTTTCCAATGTCATGGCCTTACGGTAACCTATGATCTTCTTATCATCAATCTTAATGGCAGGAAGCTCTCTTGATCTGGCTCCTGTCGCAATGATGATATGATCTGCGCTATACGTTGTTTTATTTCCGTCTTTATCTTCAACTTCCACTTTTTTGCCTGGCTTCACTTTGCCCCAGCCCAACAACTGCTCGATCTTGTTCTTTTTGAACAAAAACTGGATTCCTTTGCTCATGCCGTTAGCTACTCCCCTGCTTCTCTTCACCATTCCACCAAAGTCCGCTTCTGCTTCCTTCACTGAAATACCGTAATCACTTGCATGATTGATGTATTCAAAAACCTGCGCACTTTTCAACAAGGCTTTAGTAGGGATACATCCCCAGTTCAAACAAATACCACCCAACTCGGCAGCTTCTACAACAGCAGTTTTAAGGCCTAGCTGAGATGCGCGAATTGCCGCTACATATCCACCTGGACCACTACCTACTACAATAACATCAAATTTTGTTGAAGACATATGTGTATTTTTTAAATAGCATTTTTAACCATCGCAAATTTAAAATATTTAAGCTCAGAAAAAAATTTGGATTCCATTTATAACCTAGTGCAAAGGCAAGAAAACACCCTCGCCTTTACACTTGATAATTGCCCATACCTAAATGCTTAAAAAACCTACTTGACTGGATTTTGGGAATAAATCCCTATTTTTGACGCGTCAATTAGAACTAACTTTAACGAAAAATATGGGATTACTTACAGGAAAGACAGCCCTGATCACAGGTGCTTCTAAAGGAATAGGTAGAGCAATTGCTATTAAATACGCCCAAGAAGGCGCTAACGTCGCTTTTACTTTTTTATCAAGTGTTGAAAAAGGCCAAGCTTTGGAAAAAGAATTGGCAGAATTTGGTATCAAAGCCAAAGGTTACCGTTCTGATGCTTCTAACTTTAGCGCAGCAGAAGAATTGGTCAGTGATGTAGTAAAGGAGTTTGGTTCCTTGGATATTTTGGTAAACAATGCAGGGATTACCCGCGATAACTTGCTTATGAGAATGACCGAAGAAGCTTGGGATGAGGTCATAAATATCAACTTGAAATCTTGCTTCAACACAGTGAAAGCTGCCAACAGAACCATGATGAAGCAAAAATCCGGAAGTATCATCAACATCACTTCTGTAGTAGGCATCAAAGGCAACGCAGGTCAGGCCAACTATGCAGCCTCAAAAGCTGGCATCATTGGTTTCACTAAATCAGTAGCCTTGGAATTAGGCTCAAGGGGTATTCGCAGCAACGCCGTTGCTCCTGGATTTATCGAAACAGAAATGACAGAAGTGTTGGACGAAAAAACAGTGCAGGGCTGGAGAGATGCTATCCCAATGAAGCGAGGTGGCAAGCCTGAAGAAGTGGCCGATGCCTGTGTATTCCTAGGGTCTGATATGAGTTCTTATATTTCAGGACAAGTTATTCAGGTTAACGGAGCTATGTTAACTTAAGCGGATAGAACAAAATGTTTATTAAAGAGCCAAGAAATGAGATTTCTTGGCTCTTTTTTTATCCACTAAGCGAAATCATCTTTTAGGCTTTTTCACTCTACTGAGATCAATTCGGTAAAACTCGTATTCGTCCTCTATCTCTCTTTCTGGTTTATTGATATACAAACAACCATTTGATATAAACCAGTTTTCTACTTCAATCTCCCCTGAAAACTCGAAGGAATACTCGCCAAGAGGTTTCCATGTTTCTGAAAAAACTTGTAAAGAATAATGTTTTGTCCTTTCAGCTTTGGTTTCCCCAACTCCAGATTCTCTGACCTTTGAGACTCTTAAAAAAATGTCATTTATATTATCATAGTGTAAAAACACATGTTGAGTTCCATCTTTAGGTAAAACATAGACATTACCAATTCTCTCCTTTGGTTTATAATTGAAATCCATAGAGGTAGTGAGCCCGATCTTTTCAACCAATTTAACACCATTTAATTTGTATAAGGTATCAGAGTAGGGCCAACCAAGGTAATACTCACCTCTCTTGGTATCTAAAGTCCCAATCACCCCTGTTGCAGAAACATCCTCTTTAAATTCATCATATCCACCTGGAACAATAAAATCAGTATGTCTAACTTGGCCAGTCTTTAAATTAACTTGAGTCAGCCAATGAGTAAAATCCAATGGGAATTCTACTTTTGGCAAACCTCCATCCGGCTCACGAAATTTCATGAAGTTCATAGGGTTTTGACCAACCTGTAACCACTCTCCTTGTTTTACCATTAAACCTTTTCTTGTTGATAACTTAATATAACTCTCCTTTGTAGTCGGAAGATTTAAATCCACATTCCACTCTCTTATTTTCTTTCCTTGGTCATACATTGCCAAGTAGCCTAGACTACCTACAAGCAACACATTTAAATCTTTTAAAACATAATAATTGGCACCTCTCCCACCCTTTAGTGCTTCTGGCCCTTCATATGGAATAGGAATTTCACTTATAAGTTTTGAAGAACCGACTTCATAAATCCTGACCAAAAAACCGTCTCTCCCTGACATAGGAACTGGGCGTATTAGTAAACTATCTCGTTCCATAACAGTACTTAGGTGGTTAATATAACCTGAAGTAGAATCTATCTGAAACACAAACTCACCATCTATCAACTCGTCAAGCTTCCCTTTATAGATCGAGTTATCATTTCCCCCATCCGAACAGGAAAGTAGCCCCATTACCATCCAACCTAAAACAAGCAATTTCCTAAGCATAACTTTAATTTAAACTAAATATATAGTAGAAATCACAAAGTTGCAATAAAAACAAAGCTTTAAATCTAGTCGATTTCTGCAACAAACTAAAAACACTTTCGTATATTAATATGATATCAATTTAACATCATATCAATATGGAAAAAATAATTAAACCTATTTCTGGTTATGTAATGGTTCTTATACAAATAATGATTGTAGCCATTACCATTGTGCTTATTGGTTCAGGTCAATTTATTCTCGGTATTATTAGTGGGATAATTTTTCTGATTATGTTAGTAGGCTTTTTTATTGTTGAACCCAATAAAGCTGTAGTACTGCTTCTATTTGGTGCCTATAAAGGTTCAGTAAAGTCCAATGGGTTCTTTTGGGTGAATCCATTTATGGTGAAGCAAAAGATATCTTTAAGGGTACGTAACTTTGAAAACCAACCCTTAAAGGTGAATGATAAAATTGGTAATCCTGTCATGGTCGGAACCATTGTGGTCTGGAAAGTAGAGGACACTTTCAAAGCTTCTTTTGAGGTAAATGATTATGAAAACTTCGTCCATCTCCAAGCGGATGCTGCAGTAAGAAAAATGGCAGGTCTCTATCCTTACGACAATTTTGAAGCGGAAGATGCTGAAGTCACCTTGCGTTCGGGCGTAGAAGATGTAAACCAATCCTTGGAAGACGAGATCAGTGAACGATTACAACATGCCGGCATTAAGGTAATCGAAGCCCGAATCAGTCACTTGGCTTATGCTTCTGAAATTGCCAGTGCCATGTTACAAAGACAGCAAGCTTCAGCCATCGTTGCGGCCAGAAGAAAAATTGTAGATGGAGCAGTTGGAATGGTAGAAATGGCCCTTGACGATCTAAAAGTAAAAGAGATAATTGAGTTTGATGATGAAAAACGTGCCACTATGGTCAGTAATTTGATGGTGGTTTTATGTTCGGACAAGAGTGCAAGCCCGGTATTGAATGTAGGCACCTTGCATCAATAAACCAATCACAATATGCCAAGTAAAAAGGCTTTTGCCCTCAGAATAGATGAAAAACTGATGAAAGCTGTGGAGAAATGGGCGGCTGACGAATTCAGAAGTACCAACGGACAGTTGGAGTGGATGATCCATGATGCCTTAAAAAAAGCGGGCAGGTTACCCAAACCTGGTAATACAAAAAAAGAGGCCGAATAGGCCTCTTTTATATTTTAGTTTTCTACTTCTACATCTGGGATATACAATAGCTGGTCATTTTCAAAATCATATAAAGTAAGCTGTCTCAGCTGATAATACGCAGCCCAATACTCTCTCAATGCAGAAATGTAACTTCTCTTATTAGAATCCTTTTCTGTTTGCGCAATGTTGAGGTTGGTAATATCCACTTTCCCGCTTAAGTACCTTTGTCTGGATATTTCATATCTCTTTGCAGCTACTTCATCTGCTTTCTCACTAATCACAATTCTATCTCTCAATTGTTCAAAATTCTTAACCTGTGTAAAAATCTCTTGCTCAAAAGTGATTATCTCTTGCTGCAAAGTAAAGGTTACATTTTCCTTGTTGGCCGTAGCGATTCCCATTCGGGCCTTGTTTCTTCCCCAATCCAAAACTGGCACTCGAACACTCAAATTCACTATGGCCTGCTGATTTGGGTTTTGATAAATGCCTGATAAATTATCAGCTGCATTGTTATAACCATAACTGGCATTCAAGTTCATATTAAACCTATTTCCCTTTGCTTGGGCTACCTGCTCATCTGCCTCTAACCTTCTTCTCTCAAATGCAACAGCATCTGCCCTGTTTTCAAACGCTAAGTCTATGGCCTGATCTACATCCACTGCTATGTCGGGAATTTCATCTGGCAGCACTAATTCAAACTCAGCACTTTCGTTTAGACCTATGAAGGATTTAAGCGCCAATGCAGAGGACTCTAAATCCAGTATTGCAGAAGCTAAGTCTTGATCGGCCTGTAGTACCTGTAGCTCAACCTGTAACAATTGATCTTCTGTGGTTGTACCAATATTATAACGCCCTTGTTCAATTTTATAAATCCCTTCCGTATTGGTTTTATTTTGATTAGCAATATCAAAGCTGACTTGCGCCAAAAGGTAGTTAAAAAACAGTTGTGTCGCTCTTTGGCTAATCTGTTCCATTTCTTCTACATAGCTTTTTTTACTTTCCTCATACCGCAGCGGCTCAATTTTCTTATCCCACTTTAGCTGATTGTAAGCAAAAATTGGTTGAGACAGTCTGACGTTAACAGGAACACCACTCCACCTAATACCATTTTCTCCATCCTGGGCCAAATAATTATCAAACCTACTAGATGAACTATTCACGGAGATAGTACCACCTGTGGCAGTTATCCTCTGTTCAAGACCAAGTTCCAAATCCACTAAACTTTGCTCTACTTCTCGGTATTCTATCGTTCCATCAGGCTGGGTCACCGCTGTAACAGATTGCTGATAATTCGGTAAAGTACCACTTAAACTTAGTTGAGGGTTATAATTTGATTTGAAAAGTCGGTACTGC
Source organism: Echinicola sp. 20G (assembly GCF_015533855.1). Taxonomy (GTDB): domain Bacteria; phylum Bacteroidota; class Bacteroidia; order Cytophagales; family Cyclobacteriaceae; genus Echinicola. The sequence goes on from NZ_AP024154.1 coordinate 5,701,842, forward strand.
CAATACAAATTTTCTTTTCTGGTTTGTGCACCTTTAGCAGCTGGAGATACTGATTTAGCTCTCGCGATGATATCCTGCAAGGTGTACCTGATCTTATCCTGCCCAAAAGTCTCCTGGGGCAAATTCAAAACTGCTAAAGCAAAAACTAAAAGCGCTATACGTTTATTCATATCTTAAAGAAGTTATTGGGTCTTGGCTCGCTGCTCTTTTGGCAGGAGTAATTCCAAAAATTAAACCCACTGTGGCGGCTACACTAAAGGAAACCATAATTGATGGGATAGTAATGATCGTCGGGAAATCTCCAAACTTAGAGACCAAACTGGCTAAAACAATACCTAAAATTACACCTATTATTCCTCCAGAAACACTGATCATCATGGCCTCAAACAAAAACTGATGAACAATATCGGTCTTCTTGGCTCCAAGAGACATTCTCAAACCTATTTCTTTGATCCTTTCCATTACCGAGGCCAACATAATGTTCATGATCCCAATCCCCCCTACCAAAAGAGAAATTCCGGCAATTGCCCCTAAAACAATATTGAAGATATTCTGGGTCCGCTGTTGCTGCTTGAGCAATAGCTCAGGAATGGTAATCTCAAAATCAATTACATTGTAATGTTTTCTCTCCAACAACCTTGAAAGTACTTCTGCTGTAGGATTCAGCTTGGAGCTTTCGTCAACCTGAACTACAAGTTTATCTATTTGGTGATAATTCACATTACTTGATGAGGATGATTGCTGTTGTTGTCCTCCAATGATAATTATTCTTCCTCCCCGACCTCTATTTCCAGCAACTAAATTACCTGACGTAACCATATCCCTGTTTTTATACCGAACAAGCATGGTTTGAACAGGAATATAGACATCCATATTAAAATCTCGAATACCTAGCTTGGCAATACTTTTATCGGAAACTATCCGCTCTTCCAACACTCCTATAACCCTCATCCACTGATTGCCACACTTAATCCGTTTTCCAATCGCGTCTTCTTTACTGAAAAATTTGGTCTGCACGCCTCTACCTATTATACAAACAGGGTCTCCGTTTATCAAGTTATTATCCGTAAACATAGTCCCTTCACGGAGCTTAAAATTAGTCACGTCAAAATATTCAGGAGTTACCCCCACCAACTTGGCCGATCTACGGATTCCACTTTTTACAATGTATGTATCCAGAATGACTTCAGGACTGATCCTTTTAATCCCTGGAATTACTTCTTTAATGGCTTCAACATCCAGCATTCTCAAACCTGGCGAAAACTTATTTTTCTCAAGCCCAGGTCCATTTCCACTTTCTTCAACTTCCTCTTCTACTTGTTCTATAATAGGCTCAACAATAATATTATTCACTCCTACCAGCTTGATTTGCTCCAGAATTTCTTGTTGTGCTCCATTTCCAATTGCAAGCATGGCTATCACTGCTGCCACACCAAAAATAATTCCCAACGCCGTCAACAAAGAGCGTAGCCTATTGGCCATCACTGCTTCAAAAGCGATGTAAAAATTTGATAAAAGCCTTGGTCCAAACATAAATCAGGAATTATTGATTTGCCGAATTACCTGCTGGACGAGGCCCACCTCCGCCTGGCCTTCCCTGTCTTCTCTCAGGTCGGGTTGGTTCCTCCGCTTCAGGCTCCTCTTCCTCTTTTTTATTCCTGGTTCCGTCAAGTTCCTCTAACAACCTTACATTTTGATCATTATCACTCCAATCTGGAATAGAAAGGTATACTTTATCTCCTTCGTCCAAACCTAACTCAACCACTACCTCGTCATAATTCGCCAAGCCTAGCTTTACTTCCTGCTTTGCGCCATTATTCAAATACACATAATTAATACTATCGTTGTGAACATGAATGGCTTCTAAAGGAACAAAAACCGTTTCATCCATTTCCTGGGCAATAATGGTATTACTCGTGGTCATGGCAGGACGCATAACAGGGTCACTTTCATTGACCAAAATAGTCACCTCAAAAACTTTGGCATCTGAATTAGGACGCTGTTGACCTACATTAGCAACCCTTGTCACTTTTCCAGTAAATTTCTTTTCAGGAAATGCATCTAAACCAATTTCAACTTCTTGTCCAACTTTAACCTTTCTGATTTCCACTTCATTGACATAGGTGATACTCTGCATTTCTGTCAAATCAGGTAAGGTGGCTACCACAGGATTCCAAGCACTGATTTGAGAACCTTCTCCTATTTTATTTCCGTCCCAATTAGTCTGAAAAATCACCATCCCATCTTGTGGTGCAGTGATGGTAAACTCATTCAGCAAATCCTGCATTTGCTGAAACTCTCTCTCCTCTTTTCTAAGACGAGCAGTTCTCTCTGCCATCTTAGCCAATGCCTGATTATACTTGATCTTGTAATTTTGCTTGGCTTGGTCTAAGTCCCTTTCGGCCTTTTCCAAATCATACTCATTTTGTTTAATTGTGGCTGGTGGCTCATACTGAGATTGTTCCAACACTAGTTTTCTTTGCTCCACATTATACTCCAAGTTCAAGATATTATCTCTTTCCTGTCTTAGGGACAAAGCTGTATCTAATTTGGCCTGTTCATACTGGGCAATTTCAGAGTCCAAGTTATTTTGCCCATCACTCAGTTTCCCAAACAATTCTGACTTGTCTAAAGAGGCAATGAAATCACCTTTCTTCACAACCGTTCCTTCATCAACCATACGCTCGATGGTCAATTGATTAACCCTAAACTCCCTGGCGCGGGTAGGACCCATAATCTGGACAGACCGCAATGCCTTTAGCTCTCCGGTAGTGGCTATTTCTACAGAAAACTTTCCTTTATTTACCGGTACTATGATATCAACACCATCTCCGGAAGCAGTGGGTGAAAAAATAAAGTAAAGTAACACGATGGCTACTACACTTCCTGCTGCTACAAACATTAAATTCTTTTTCATCATCAAAACCTATTATGAGGTTATTTTAGTTTATCATATACAAAATTAAATTTTTAAATACTCTCAACCTTCCCAACGAAAACCAAATATAGCCATTGACATAATAATTCAAACTAAATTCTTAATTAATAATTGTTAAAATTGAAATAAATGTTTTGTTAAATTGCGGCCTTAATTACACGAAAAGTACAACATGAAGCGTATCATTAGTTTTGTAATCCGTTACATCCCTCGAAGTTTCCTACAATTGGTTAGTCATATTTTCTTACGTATTCTAGCTATTTTCTACCAAGGAAACCAAGTGAGTTGTACCGTATGCAAAAAAGAGTTTAGAAAATTTCTCCCATACGGAAGGAGAGCCAGAGAGAATGCGCTTTGTCCCAATTGCCTTGCTTTGGAAAGACATCGATTGATGTGGCTTTTCTTAAAGCAGAAAACCAACTTCTTTTCAGCTCCTCTCAAAGTTCTTCATGTTGCGCCAGAACTGTGCTTTATAGATCGCTTCGAAAAATTAAACAATTTGGAATATATTACTGGGGATATTGAGTCTCCATTGGCCAAGGTCAAAATGGATATTCATCAAATTCCATTTGAGGATAATTCCTTTGATGTCGTTTTTTGTAATCATGTGATGGAACATGTGGACGATGATATTCAGGCATGCAAAGAAATCAACAGAGTCCTCAAAAAAGGCGGTTGGGGAATTATCCAATCTCCAGTCTATGACATTCCCGAAACTCTAGAGGACAAATCTGTAACTTCTCCAGCCGAGCGAGAAAGATTATTTGGCCAACGAGACCATGTCAGAAAATACGGGCATGATTATGCAAAAAGGTTAAGCCAATCAGGTCTGGAAGTTCATGAAAATCTTTTTGTAAAAGAGCTTCCGGCCCAAACCATCGAACAACATGCTTTACCTCCAAATGAGGTTATTTTCTATTGTACAAAAGGAAAATCCGAGCTTACCGCTTAAGCAATTGCACCAACAAGCCTAAACCGTAAGCCAACAATTGCCCGTACGAAGTAAAAATCGATATCACTCCTACAAATACTGAACTATTATGGATTGTGGACGAAACAAAAACCCCAAAGGTCCATAAACCAAATATAGTGGTCCCCAGTTGAAATAAGGGTAAAAAGAACATAGAAGAAGTTGCTGTAATTATCAAAGCAAATAGAAAAAACATGGGCATCAAATGAACCAATTTGATGGAACCAGGATGGTATCGATTGACATTCACCCTATTCCCTCCAAAGGAATAACTTTGTTTCAAAAAAGAGTTAAAGTCATTTCTCCTTTTATGATAAACATATGTTTCCCTTACCAATTCTAGGTTGTAGCCTTTGTCCTTGATACGAATACTCAACTCAATATCTTCTCCCTTGTTAGCATCCAGAAAGCCCTGAGTTTTTTCAAACACTTCTTTCGAGAGCCCCATATTATAACCTCTCGCCTGGTACTTTTTCGGATCAACGACTTTGCCTCGAATTCCTCCGGTGGTCCAAAAAGAAGTCATGCTGAAGTTGATTGCTTTTTGAAAATCTGAAAAGTCACTGGCCGCTGCGTCAGGGCCTCCATGAGCATCTAATTTTCGGGATACTATTGCTTCTTTTAACTTTTTAAAATAAGATACCGGAATCACACAATCAGAATCAAATAAAACGAAATAATCTCCTTTGGCTTTTTTCATACCAAAGTTCCTGGCAAAGCCTTGACCTGAATTATCTTGGAAATAGTATTGAACTTCAAGCTGATCTATGAATGTATCAACTATATGCTTACAGGAAACTTCCGACCCATCTTCCACTATGATCACTTCAAACTGCTTGTAATCCTGTTTCACCAAGCTATCAAGCAATTCATTGATTTCTTGTGGTCGATTGTAAACCGGAATGATTACCGAAAAAAACATCAGTTAATGAAGTTTAATTCTTCATCAATATTATAATCATTTTTCGGAGTACTTGTCGAAGTCATCATTTCAGCCAAAAAGCCGGTAAGAAAAAGCTGAACTCCCACTATCAATGCCACCAGTGACAAAAAGAAAAGGGGCTGATCAGTAATTTCTCTCACAAATATACCTTTGTGCAAACCATAAATCTTTTCAAAGATCAACCAACAAGTAATCAAAAAACCAGACAAAAAGGACAATGTCCCAAGAGTCCCAAAAAAATGCATGGGTTTCTTTTTGTAGCGATTTACAAATGAAACTGAAATCAGGTCTAAAAAGCCATGCACGAATCTTTCCAAACCGAATTTGGTTGTTCCATACTTTCTTGCTCGGTGTTCTACAGCTTTTTCACCAATCTTACTAAAGCCATTCCATTTTGCTATCAAAGGAATGTACCTGTGCATTTCCCCATAAATATGGATCTGCTTAACGACTTTGTTTCGATAAGCTTTAAGCCCGCAATTAAAATCATGTAATTTAATACCAGAAATCATCCTGGTAACACCATTAAAAAATCTAGAAGGAATGGTTTTGGTGAAAGGGTCGTATCTTTTCCTTTTCCAACCTGAAACAATATCAAACCCACCTTCTACCACCATTTTATAAAGCTCAGGAATCTCATCTGGACTATCCTGAAGGTCTGCATCCATTGTGATCACAACTTCACCAACGGCCTTACTGAAACCAATATCTAAGGCTGCCGATTTGCCATAATTTCGGCTAAAACCAACAGCCTTAATGTGTCCATTTTCCCTTGCTAATGACTGAATAACTTCCCACGAACTATCTGAGCTACCGTCATTAATAAAAATAACTTCATAGGTCAATTTATTCTTAACCACTACCCTACTGATCCATTCTGTCAATTCGGGCAGGGATTCTTCCTCATTATAAACTGGAATAATAATGGATACTTGGATCATTTACTCTTTTAGTAACTTAGCGACTTATCTTTTTTCTTGATAATAGCACCCAAAATCAAAGCCAATATGGCATAAATAATCAGTGCTACACCAAACCCTTTTAATTGTCCCCCAATGGTGTAAGCGTCTTCGAAACCTTGCTTCATTTCATCGATTTGCTCAGAACTCATCGAGTCCGATGCCCCAAAACTTTCCATCATGGACATGGTATTCTCCAATTGCTGGTCAGCTAAAACTTGAGGTAAAGCTGGATCTATTACTTGATACAACAGGATATTACCCACAACGCTGATCAAACCAGTAATGATCAAAGTAATAAAGGCAAACTGAAACGCAGGGCCAAAATTAATGTATCCTCCTATATCATTTCTATACTTGGTACCAAAAAAGATCACCAAACCACAAAATATAGCCAAAGCTATTAACCCAAACCACCATTTGGTAAGCATGGATGTATCTATAAAATACACTAAGAAGGTAATGACCAACATGATCATTCCTATGATTAAACCAGATCTTAATGCAGCTCGGAAGGGAGTTTCTTGTGTTTCCATAACAAAATTTTAGTTTTTAGTTCTTTTTAAAATTATCGAAATAATAATAGTAAAGAATAATTCGAGCATAAAAATTTTCAAAAACACATCCAGCGCAATATCAGATATACTCATCTTTTCATTCTCTGCCAAAGCATTTTGAAAAGCTTCCTGACTTACATTTTCTGATATATAACTTTCTTGTCCTTGCAACCAAGCTATTTTTTCAGCTTTGTGATTAAGAAAAATCTCTTGATCAAGTTGCAAAAAAACAGCTATTCCTAAAGCTGTGACAAAAGCAAGAATACTGTAAATAACAAAGCCAACGGTCATTCCCTGGGCGAACACCATCTCTCCTTTGCCATAATTATCCCTGTAGCTCTTCATCCCTATGAAAACGAAAACAGGAGTAATAATGCACCCGAAGAAAAGTGTAAAATCAATTGGCTCTAATCCGATACCATACAAGATCCAAAACGCAATCAGACACAATACTCCTCCTGCTAGCCCAAATAGGTAGCTACTCTTGATATATTTAACCATCTAACCTGGCTATTTCACCTTTATTGATTACTAGCTTAACTTTGCCTTTAAGTGTCTTATTGAAATAAGGAGAATTGGAAGAAAGAGATTTATTCGAACTTCTATTGAATAACCACTCCTCATTAGGGTCAAATATAGTTAAGGACTCAGATTGGCTCTTTGGAGAGTTGATTATCTTCGAAGGCCCAAAAGTCACCTTTTCTATCAGCAAAGGCCATCCCAGTTCTTTTTCCAATTGCACCATACCTGGCAAGAAAGTCTGCAAACCACTCATTCCAAAATCTGCCAAATCAAACTCCATATGTTTTGCATCATAATCTCTTGCCTGATGATTCGATACAATCGCATCAATGGTTCCGTCTTTAAGTCCCGCTACCAATGCTTCTTGATCCTCTTTTCCTCTAAAAGGAGGCAACACTTTCAAATTAGTATCATATTCCAATAGGTCATCATCTGAGAATAATAATTGATATAGAGACACATCGGCACTTACCTTCAAACCTTCAGCTTTTGCTTGGCGAATTGCTTCCACTCCTTTCGCAGTACTGACTGTTTGAAAGTGCAAACTACCTCCAGCATATCTCAGAATATCGATATTCTTTTTAATGGCAACTTCCTCTGAGAGTGATGGAATCCCTTTCATCCCCATTACTGTGGAAGGGTATCCTTCATGCATCTGACCAAAAATCGCCAGCAAAGGATCATAAGACTGATCAAAAAGTATTCCATTGAATTTTTGGAGATATTGAAGCACTTTCATCATTCTATCTGAATTGGATAGAGGTACTATACCGTCTCCGAAAATATTCACTCCATGATGATTGATATCTAAGATTTCAGTTAAGTCTTCTCCTTTTACATCTTTGGTCACAGCGGCTTGGATGTGAATATCTGTGATAAAACGACTTACCTTATTCTTGATAAACTCCACCTCATTTTTACTTTGAATGACAGGTGAAGTATTCGGCAATACTACTGCTTGTGTAAAGCCTGAAAATCTTAACGCTTCCCCAAGGCTTTCCAATGTTTCTTGGTATTCAAAGCCAGGCTCTCCTACACCACATCTCAAATCAATCCACCCTGAAGAACCCAAGTATCCAGAACAATCTATAATTTCCTCTACCCCTTCTTCACTCCCTTCATACAATTTAAACTCCTTCCCATCATAAAGGTAATTTAAAGGGGGCTTAATACTATCCTTTTGAATTAATCTAAGTGATTTTAATAGAACTGCCATGCTGAAAATATTTGTGCAAAACTGCCATTTTTTTCTTTAAAAATAAACCCATTGGATTGAAAGATTCAAAAATATGCAGCAAAGCGCTCTAATCAGACTAGAATGTAAAAGACAATCTAAGTCATATCTTTTAAGACCCAATCTGCTCTACTTTAGAAAAGTAACCTAAAAGCCACAAAAAAAGCCCCCTGTCCGTGTAGGACAGGGGGCATATAGTTGAGGGCGGCGACCTACTCTCCCGGGTGTAACCCCAGTACCATCGGCGCGACAGGGCTTAACTTCTCTGTTCGGGATGGGAAGAGGTGGATCCCCTGCGCCGTACCGCCCAAAATCTTTTGGCTAGGTCGCCTGATTTCTTTTGTACCATACATACTACAGGTAGTATATCGGTATCCGATTCAATATCCTGGTTACAATGACAACTTAAAGATAATACAACATTTTCACAGGTAAGCTTTCGGGCAATTAGTACTGCTCAGCTATGCCGTCTCCGGCTTTACACCTGCAGCCTATCAACGTCATCGTCTATGACAACCCTATACGGAAACCTCATCTCGAGGTGGGTTTCGCACTTAGATGCTTTCAGCGCTTATCCCTTCCGGACGTAGCTACCCGGCAGTGCAGTTGGCACCACAACCGGTACACCAGCGGTCCGTCCAACCCGGTCCTCTCGTACTAAGGTCAGATCCTCTCAAGTTTCCCACGCCCGCAACAGATAGGGACCGAACTGTCTCACGACGTTCTGAACCCAGCTCGCGTGCCACTTTAATGGGCGAACAGCCCAACCCTTGGGACCTTCTCCAGCCCCAGGATGTGACGAGCCGACATCGAGGTGCCAAACCTCCCCGTCGATATGAGCTCTTGGGGGAGATCAGCCTGTTATCCCCAGAGTACCTTTTATCCTTTGAGCGACGGCCCTTCCATACGGTACCGCCGGATCACTATACCCGTGTTTCCACCCTGCTCGGCTTGTCGGCCTCGCAGTCAAGCTCCCTTATGCTATTGCACTCCGCGCACGGTTACCAAGCGTGCTGAGGGAACCTTTGGAAGCCTCCGTTACTCTTTTGGAGGCGACCACCCCAGTCAAACTACCCACCAAGCAATGTCCCCGACATAGCGGGTTAGACACCAAGCAAACAAAGGGCCGTATTTCAACAATGGCTCCACAACGCCTGGCGACGCCGCTTCATAGCCTCCGGCCTATCCTACACATCGTTTACCCAATGCCAATGCTAAGCTGCAGTAAAGGTTCATGGGGTCTTTCCGTCCCGTTGCGGGTACGCGGCATCTTCACCGCGACTACAATTTCACCGAGCTCATGGCCGAGACAGTGCCCAGATCGTTACACCATTCGTGCAGGTCGGAACTTACCCGACAAGGAATTTCGCTACCTTAGGACCGTTATAGTTACGGCCGCCGTTTACCGGGGCTTCAGTTCAGCGCTTCTCTTACGATAACGCCCCCCCTTAACCTTCCGGCACCGGGCAGGTGTCAGGCCTTATACTTTGTGTTTCCACTTCGCAAAGCCATGTGTTTTTGATAAACAGTCGCCTGGGCCTTTTCACTGCGGCCTCTCATCTTGCGATGAGTAGGCGCCCCTTCTCCCGAAGTTACAGGGCCATTTTGCCGAGTTCCTTAGCCATGATTCACTCGAGCACCTCAGGATTCTCTCCTTGACCACCTGTGTCGGTTTGCGGTACTGGCATATATACGCTTAACGCTAGAAGATTTTCTTGGAAGTTCTTAGGTCCGCTATCCGCGCTCCCGAAGGATTGCGGTACTATCAGGTTCGGCTAAAAGTGCGCATTTGACTACACTTCCAATACCTACACCCTTCAACCCGGTATTCCGTCACCGGGCGGAACTTTCATCACTCCGTCCCTCCATTGCCTGTATATACGGTACGGGAATATTAACCCGTTGTCCATCGACTACCCCCTTCGGGTTCGCCTTAGGTCCAGACTGACCCTGATCCGATTAGCGTTGATCAGGAAACCTTGGTCTATCGGTGGGCGGGTTTCTCGCCCGCCTTATCGTTACTTATGCCTACATTTGCTTTTCCAATATCTCCAGCCAACCTGACGGTTGACCTTCACTGTCATTGGAATGCTCCCCTACCACTGCATTGCTGCAATCCTACGCTTCGGTAATGTGCTTGATGCCCGATTATCATCGACGCCCTGTCGCTCGACCAGTGAGCTGTTACGCACTCTTTAAAGGAATAGCTGCTTCCAAGCTAACCTCCTGGCTGTCTCTGCAACTGGACCACCTTTGTTCAACTTAGCACATATTTGGGGACCTTAGCGGTAGGTCTGGGTTCTTTCCCTCTCGGACTGGGACCTTAGCACCCCAGCCCTCACTGCCAGTACAATATCACGGCATTCGGAGTTCGTCAGGATTTGGTAGGATGTGACTCCCCCTAGTCCTATCGGTAGCTCTACCTCCGTGATACTTTCCCTGACGCTGTTCCTAAAAACATTTCGGGGAGTACGAGCTATTTCTCAGTTTGATTGGCCTTTCACCCCTACCCACAGATCATCCGGAAACTTTTCAA